>DAHWFQ010000087.1:0-10729 GCA_027324895.1 Actinomycetota bacterium
GTGAGCATCCAGGTCTTCCAGGGTGAGCGCGAGATGACGGCGTACAACAAGAAGCTCGGCACCTTCGAGCTCGTCGGCCTCCCGCCGGCACCGCGCGGCGTCCCCCAGATCGAGGTCACCTTCGACATCGACGCCAACGGCATCGTGCACGTCGCGGCCAAGGACCTCGGTACCGGCAAGGAGCAGTCGATCACCATCTCCGGCGGCTCCGGCCTCTCCAAGGAGGAGATCGACCGCATGATGCGGGACGCCGAAGCGCACGCCGCTGAGGACCACAAGCGTCGCGAGGAGGTCGAGGTGCGCAACAACGCGGAGGCCCTCGTCTACCAGACCGAGAAGTTCCTCAAGGACAACGAGGCCAAGGTCGCCGAGACCCGAGGCGACACGGACTCGGCGCTGGCGGAGACCAAGTCGGCGCTCGAGGGCACGGACATCGAGGCCATCAAGTCGGCCGCGGAGAAGCTGGCCGCAGCCTCGCAGTCCATGGGTGCCGCGATGTACCAGGCCGACGCGGCTGCGGGCGCAGCCTCCGGCGGCGAGTCAGGCACCGGTGCCGCCGGCAACCCCGACGATGACATCGTCGAGGGCGAAGTCGTCGACGAGGACAAGTAGTCCGCGCCATGGCCGACAACGACGAGGGCTTCGTCTTCAAGGACAAGCGCAAGATCGACCCGGAGACGGGCGAAGTGCGGGCCAACGCCGAGGAGGGTGCGGACATGTCCGCACCCTCCGCCGGCGCTGACGAGGCGGCCGCCGACACCGAGGTGCTCATCGGCATGGAGATCGCCACGCTCCGCGAGGACGTGCAGCGCATCCAGGCCGAGTACGCGAACTACCGCAAGCGGGTCGAGCGTGATCGCTCGGTCGCGCGCGACAACGCCATCGCCGATGTGCTCACCGCCCTGCTGCCGGTCCTCGACGACATGCAGCGGGCGCGCGAGCACAACGAGTTCGCGGGCGCGCTGAAGGCGCTCGGCGAGGCCGTGGAGGCGGTTGCCACCCGCTTCGGACTCGAGGCCTACGGCGCCACCGGCGAGGGCTTCGACCCCGCGGTGCACGAGGCGCTCACGCACACCACGGCGGATGACGCGGGCGAGAGCCCGGTCACGGTCGTCAGCAACGTCTACCAGGTCGGCTACCGGCATGCCGGTCGCGTCCTGCGCCCGGCCCGCGTGGGCGTCGAGGACCGCGCAGCCAGCGAGTGATCCCCACGGGTTTCCCGCCCTCACCCAACGCAACACCGAGGAGGTGCAATGAACCAGGACTGGTTGGAGAAGGACTTCTACAAGACGCTCGGCGTCGACAAGTCGGCCACGGCCGACGAGATCAAGAGGGCCTATCGCAAGCTGGCCAAGGAACTGCACCCCGACGCCAACCAGGGTGATGCCAAGGCCGAGGAGCGCTTCAAGGCGGTCTCCGAGGCGTACGACGTCGTCGGCAGCGATGGCTCGCGCAAGGAGTACGACGAGGCGCGCGAGATGTTCGCCCGTGGCGGCTTCCCCGGCGGCAGCTTTCCGGGCGGTGGCGGATTCCCCGGTGGTGCTGGTCAGGGCTTCAACTTCGACCTGGGCGACCTCTTCGGCGGCATGTTCGGCGGCGGTGGTGGCGGTCGTCGGCCGCAGCGCGGCAACGACCTCGAGACACGCACCACCCTGTCCTTCGCCGACGCGCTCCGCGGCATCACCATCCCCTTGCGCCTCAACGGCGATGCTCGTTGCGAGGTGTGTCACGGCAGCGGCGCCAAGCCCGGTACGCACCCGCGCACCTGCCCCACCTGCAACGGCACCGGCCACACCCAGCGCAGCATGGGGGGCTTCGGCTTCTCCGAGCCCTGCCGCGACTGTCGCGGCCAGGGCACCATCATCGACAGCCCCTGCACCGAGTGCCGTGGCACCGGGGCGGTGCGCACCACGCGCACCGTGCAGGTGAAGGTCCCCGCGGGCGTGAAGGACGGCGCACGCATCCGCCTGGCCGGACGCGGCGGCCCGGGCGGCAACGGCGGCCCCGCCGGCGACCTCTTCGTCGTCGTGACCGTCACCCCGCACCCGGTGTTCGGGCGCAAGGACGAGCACCTCACCATCACCGTGCCCATCACCATCGACGAGGCCACGCTCGGCGCCACCATCCCGGTGCCCGTGGTCACCGGGGGTTCGGTCTCACTCAAGGTGCCCGCGGGCACCACGCACGGCAAGACCTTCCGCCTCAAGGGTCGCGGCGTGCCGTCACCCAAGGGGCGCGACGGCGACCTGCTCGTCACCGTGGAGATCGCCGTCCCACACCGGCTTCCCAAGCACGCCCGCGAGGCGCTGGAGGCCTACGCGCAGGCCATGCAGGACGAGAACCCGCGCGCCGACCTGCTGGAACGTGCGGCCCGCGCCCCACGCATCGAGCCGGAGCCGTAGATGCAGCCCTTCGTGCCCGATATCGACGCACCCGTCTACGGCATCGGCGTGGCTGCCTCCATGGCGGGAATGCACCAGCAGACCCTGCGCCAGTACGACCGCTTCGGCCTGGTGGTGCCGCAGCGCAGCGCCGGTCAGACCCGCCTCTACTCACTGCGCGACATCGCGCGCCTGCACGAGATCGCAGCGCTCTCCGCCGAGGGTGTGAACCTCATCGGCATCGCGCGCATCCTGGGGCTCGAGACCGAGAACGCCCGCCTGCGCGAGCGCCTCTCCGAGCTCTCACAGCAGACCAATTCGACGGCTGTCGTGGTCTGGCGACCGCACCGCGGGCGCTGACCGCCTGCACCGTGGTCATCATCAAGACGGAGGACCCGAGATGACAACCCAGTTCACCAATCGAGCGCAGGACGCGCTTTCCAATGCCGCACGCAGTGCTGGAGCGAAGGGCAACCCGCAACTGGAGCCGATGCACCTGCTCGCCGGGCTGCTGGAGCAGGGCGAGGAGAGCATCGCCATGGCGCTGCTGCGCCACGCAGGGGTGGATCCCGTCACCCTCAACCAGCAGGTGCGCGCGGCCGTCGACGCCCTGCCTGCCGCCCAGGGCTCCTCGGTGTCGTCGCCGTCACCGTCACAGGCCCTACAGCAGGTGCTCGTGGCCGCCGACGGGTTCGCGCGTGACCGTGGCGATGCGTATGTCTCCACCGAGCACCTGCTCATCGCCTGCGCCCAGAAGGGCGACACCGCCACCATGCTCACCCGGTCCGGCGTCACCGTGGAGAAACTGCTTGCGGCGCTTGAGGAATTGCGTGGGGGAGAGCGCGTGACGAGCGCCGAGCCCGAAGCGTCCTTCCAGGCACTCGAGAAGTACTCCATCGACCTCACCGCACGCGCCCGAGAGGGCCGGCTCGATCCCGTCATCGGCCGCGACACCGAGATCCGCCGCGTCGTGCAGGTGCTCAGCCGACGCACGAAGAACAACCCGGTGCTCATCGGTGAGCCGGGCGTGGGCAAGACCGCCGTCGTCGAGGGCCTGGCCCAGCGCATCGTGGCCGGGGATGTGCCCGAGTCGTTGCGCAACAAGCGGTTGGTGGCCCTCGACCTGGCCTCCATGGTGGCCGGTGCCAAGTACCGCGGCGAGTTCGAGGAGCGGCTCAAGGCGGTGCTCCAGGAGATCGGCTCCAGCGAGGGTCGCATCATCACCTTCATCGACGAGCTGCACACCGTCGTCGGTGCCGGCGCCACCGGCGAGGGCGCCATGGATGCGGGCAACATGCTGAAGCCCATGTTGGCGCGCGGCGAACTGCGACTGGTCGGCGCCACCACGCTCGACGAGTTCCGCGAGCACGTGGAGAAGGACCCTGCACTCGAGCGCCGCTTCCAGCAGGTGCTCGTCGGAGAACCCAGCGTCGAGGACACCATCGGCATCCTGCGCGGGCTCAAGGAGAAGTACGAGGCGCACCACAAGGTCGCCATCACCGACGCGGCCCTCGTCGCCGCTGCCACCCTCTCCGATCGCTACATCACCTCACGCTTCCTGCCCGACAAGGCCATCGACCTGGTCGACGAGGCAGCGTCACGGCTGCGCATGGAGATCGACTCCTCGCCGGTGGAGATCGATGACCTGCAGCGCGCCGTGGACCGCATGCGCCTCGAGGAACTGGCGCTGGCCCGCGAGACCGACGCCGCCTCCGTCGAGCGCCTCGGCCGCCTGCGCGCGGAGCTGGCATCGCGCGACGAGGACCTGCGGGGCCTGAAGGCGCGCTGGGATCGGGAGAAGCAGGAGCTCGATCGCGTCGGCGGGATCAAGGAGCAGATCGATGCCCTGCGCGTGCAGGCCGACCGCGCACAGCGTGAGGGCGACTTCGAGCGGGCCTCACGCCTGCTCTACGCGGAGATCCCCGCGCTGGAGCGTGACCTCGAGGCCGTGACCGCGACGGTCGAGGAGCGCTCCGCCATGGTCAAGGAGCACGTGGGCCCCGACGACATCGCCGAGGTCGTGAGCGCTTGGACCGGCATTCCCGCGGGACGCATGCTGGAGGGGGAGGCGCAGAAGCTGCTGCGCATGGAGCAGGCGCTGGGCGAGCGCATCATCGGGCAGCACGAGGCCGTGCGCGATGTGTCGGACGCCGTGCGGCGCGCTCGCGCAGGTATCGCCGACCCCAACCGTCCCACCGGGTCCTTCCTGTTCCTCGGCCCGACCGGGGTGGGCAAGACGGAGTTGGCCAAGGCCCTGGCCGAGTTCCTCTTCGATGACGAACGGGCCATGGTGCGCATCGACATGAGCGAGTACTCCGAGAAGCACTCGGTGGCCCGTCTCGTCGGTGCCCCTCCGGGCTACGTCGGCTACGAGGAGGGCGGTCAACTCACGGAGGCGGTGCGCCGACGTCCCTACACCGTGCTGCTCCTCGACGAGGTCGAGAAGGCGCACCCCGAGGTCTTCGACATCCTCCTGCAGGTGCTCGACGACGGTCGCCTCACCGACGGCCAGGGGCGCACCGTCGACTTCCGCAATGTCATCCTCGTCCTCACGTCCAACATGGGCTCGAAGTACCTCGTCGAACTCGCGGTCCCCGAGGCGCAGCGACGCGAGCAGGTCATGGCCGTGGTGCGGCAATCGTTCAAGCCGGAGTTCCTCAACCGCCTCGACGACGTCGTCATGTTCGACGCGCTCTCGAAGGGCGACCTCGCCGGTATCGTGCGCATCC
The DNA here is from genome assembly GCA_027324895.1 of Actinomycetota bacterium. GTDB lineage: Bacteria > Actinomycetota > Actinomycetes > S36-B12 > UBA5976 > JAKALQ01. The sequence goes on from DAHWFQ010000087.1 coordinate 5,111, forward strand.
AGCTGGCCACGCTGGCGAAGCGGCTCACCGACCGACGACTGGTGCTCGATGTCAGCGACGAGGCCGTCGCCTGGCTGGTGGAGCACGGATTCGACCCGCTGTATGGTGCCCGGCCCTTGCGCCGCCTCATCCAGACCGCCATCGGCGACAGCTTGGCGCGCAAGCTGCTCGCGGGCGAGATCCATGACGGCGCCACCGTCAGCGTGCGCGTCCACGACCTGGAGCTGGTCGTCTCCTAAGTGTGTGACCTCGAGTGGGCGGAGCCTCCGCGTCAGTGGCGGCGAGCCCGGGGAGGGGGGAACGTGACCAAGCGCGAGCGGGCATTGCTCACTCCGGCGGCGCTGTTGCGTCGAGCATGGTGGGCATTGGCCGCGATTCCCCTCGGCTTCCTGGCGGCCATGGCCGTGGGTGAGGGCGTCATGTCGGCCATGGGTTACCGGCCCGGCTTCGACAACCCTCCGCTCGTGCAGGACCTCACCATCGCGCTCGTGGCGTTGGTCGTGTTCCTCGTGGCACCGGTGCTGGCGCTGTGGTGGGGCATCCGCGCCTATCGACGGGGCCGGCGCATCGCTGTCGTTCCGGTGGGTGTCGCCGCGGTGGTAGGGCTCGCGATGACCGTCCTGTCGCTCGTGACCGCGTTCCAATAGCCGGGGGAGTGCCCTGACGGGGCAGGCACATACGCGTGATCTGCCGTTGCCGGTGAGAACCGCACGCCAGCCAGCTTGCCCCTCGTTCGGGTGAACCGACAACGGATTCCCAGCACCTCGATCCCACGCGCGCCAACCCCGCGGAACTACGCTCCCATCATGGCAACGGCACTCGTCACTGGGGCAACCGCGGGCATCGGCAGGGCGTTCTCCGACCTCCTGGCACGGCAGGGCTTCGACCTGGTGTTGGTGGCTCGCAACCAGACCAGGCTGGCGGAGGTCGCGCAGGCGCTCCGGAGCAAGCACGGCGTCGAGGTCGAGGAGTTCCGAGCCGACCTCTCCCACTACGACGAATGCGGATGGGTGGAGCAGCGTCTCGCCGACGGGAGCCGGCCCATCGACGTGCTCATCAACAACGCCGGTTTCGGACTCAAGCAACACTTCGTCGACGGTGACCTGGTGGCGGAGCAGGCCATGTTCGACGTGCTCATGCGTGCCGTCATGCGGCTGTCACACGCGGCAGCCCAGGGCATGGTCGCGCGCGGCAACGGCGTCATCATCAACGTGAGCAGCGTCGCCGGCTGGCGCCACACGTCCACCTACGCCGCAGCGAAGGCATACGTCACCTCGTTCTCCATCGCGCTGGGCCGCGACCTGCGCAAGCGCGGCGTCAAGGTGACGGCGCTGTGTCCGGGCTTCACCCACACCGAGTTCCACGAGCGGGCACACATGGACATGAGCCGCCTGCCCGGGTTCATGTGGTTGGACGCCGATGCACTCGTCGCCCAGGGCTGGCGCGATGCCCAACGCAACCGCCGGGTGAGCGTGCCGGGCCGGCAGTACCAGGCCATCCGCTACCTGTTGAAGTTCTGGTACTGAACCTTCCGACCGCCAGCCCGGGGGTCGAGGTCCGCTGCGTAGGCTTCGGCCATGGCTGATGCGCGAACCCAACTCCGTGACGAGATCCTGAACAAGGCCGTGGTGCACGGGAAGGTGATCCTGAGCAGTGGCAAGGAGGCCGACTACTACGTCGACCTGCGCCGCGTGACCCTCGACTCCACGGCCGCGCCGCTCGTGGGTGAGGTCATGCTCGACCTCTGCGCGGACCTCGAATTCGACGCCGTCGGTGGCCTCACGCTCGGTGCCGACCCGGTCGCCACCGCCATGCTGCACGCGGCCGCCAAGCGCGGCCGCCGGCTCGACGCCTTCGTGGTGCGCAAGGCGGAGAAGGCGCACGGACTGCAGCGTCGCATCGAGGGCCCGGACGTGGCCGGTCGCAGGGTGCTGGCGGTCGAGGACACCTCCACCACCGGTGGGTCCGTCATGACCGCCGTCGAGGCCCTGCGGGAGGCGGGTGCCGAGGTGGTGGGCGTTGCTGTCATCGTGGACCGGGGTGCTGGCACGATGATCGAGGAGCACGGCCTAGGCTACCGCGCCGCCTATTCGTTGGGCGATCTCGGGCTGTAGCCAGCGGCAGCCGCCGACGCAGCACCCCTGCACCCGGCAGTGCCGGCGCTGCGCAGCAGTGCGCACGCCATCCATCGGGCCGCGCCCATCGCACCGCTCAGGCGAGTGTGGACCTGGTGGCACTGATGGTGAAGGCGCGCGTACGACTGCTGGCGCCATAGCGGTTCGCGGCTCGGGCCGTGCACCGGTACGTGTTGCGCACGCGCAAGCCGGTCAAGGTGAGTGCCAGTTTCTTGGTGGTGGCCTGGACCTTTCCCGTCCTGCTCGTGCACAGGATGCTGCGCGAGGTCGCCGCGGCATCGGTGTCGCGTGCCGCCGCGAAGCTGATCGCGGCCCTGCCCGCGCGCGTGATACGGCCGACCGCGGTGTGGTGCGGTGGCATCGGTGCACCGAAGACGAAGACGCGGATGGAGGAGGTCGGCGTGCCGCTCGGGTCGATGGCGCTCACCTGGTAGACGCCGCCCTGCTCGAGCCCGGAGATGGAGCACATGGCCAGCATCGACGACATCGAGGTGTCGACGCTGCAGGTCGAGGGGATGCCGTTGCGCTCGGCCAGCACCGACCAGTGCCCGACAGACCAGGCCTCGGCGGTGACGATGACGTCCATCGAGTGCGACCCGCCCGCGGCGATCGGTTGCGTCGGGGGCAGGGCCAGGATGGTCGTCGGCAGGGTCGCCGTGACCCGGGTGTAGACACCCGGCAGCCCGCTGGCGCAACCGCGTCCCCAGGAGACGATGCCGATGAGCCTCGTGACTCCGTTCAGGTTCGCCACCAAGGGACCGCCGCTGTCACCGCGGCAGGCATCGACCCAACCCGTACTGGTGCGTGCGCCGCCGCAGATCATGGACGCGGCATCGAACTGGCCGGGGTAGTCCGCCTCGCAGTCATCGACGCGGTAGGTGCTGATGGTGCCGGTCTGCGCCGAGACCGGCGGAGTGCCAGTCGGCAGCAGGTCGCCCCAGCCGGCGAGGCTCGCGGTGACCGTGTCCGGCATGGTCGTCGCCTGGTTCGCGAAGGCGACGAGCGTGCTGTTCAGTGGCGTGCCGGCGATGCGCAGCAGCGCGAGGTCATTCGCCTGGGTGGAGGGGTTGTACTGCGGATCCTCGAAGATCGCCAGGACCGGCAGCACGTTGGCCGCCGAGGTCATGCTCGCCAAGGAGGGGGAGCCGCCACCGACGATGAGATCGGCGGGCGTGAGTGCGGCACCGGTGGCGGGATGCAGGCAGTGGGCGGCGGTGACGACGATCGTCGGTGAGATGAGCGAGCCGGCGCAGAACTGCGACGAGTACATGCCTTCACTGGGGTTGTACTGGCGGCCCACGCATCCCGCTGCCTGACTGGTGGTGCTGCAACCGATGGCCACCATGAACGACCAGTCGTTGCCCGTCACCTGGTGACCGTTGATCACCGCGCTGCCGGGCGCTGCCGGTGCGAACAGGAGCGCGAGCGCGGCGATGGCGATCGTGAGGCCCCGTGTCATGGCCGAAAGCCTATGGTCGCTTCCACTCGCTCGATGGACACCGTGCGGATTCCCAAGAGTTGCTCAGGAACGGGTGCGGTACGGGTGAGACCGATCACGGGGAACGCGGATCGTCCCTAGATCGTGCGCGGCGTCGCCACCGCCACGAGGACGAAGCCCAGCAGCAGGGCGCCCAGGCACACGAGGTCCGTGCGCCGACGTCGCACCTCGAGCCATCCGATGCGACGCTTCGGCAGCACGAGTCGCAGCACGAACGCCCACGCGATCGCCAATGCGAGCAACCACACGCACCAACGGAAGTCGACGGCGATCATGCCGACGGCGATGAGGACGAGTGTCTGCACCGACAGCGAGGGCCATTGGCTGCGCAGGCGGACTGACACCGACTGTCGCATCGGGATCACGTTGTCGGGCAGTGGTCGCACGAGACGCACCGTGGCGTGGGTCGTGTTGTGACGTTCGTCATGAGCATGCCGCACGGCCACACGGTACCGCCATTGGTCCCCTCGCGCTGACCGGCCGCCGAAATCCGCAAACCAGCCAGCCACTACGATTTTCTCGTTGAACTTCAAGCCGCAATCGTGGAGGAAACAATGGCTCGCAAGGGCAAAGTCACCGTGGTTGGAGCCGGTTTCTACGGCTCGACAACCGCAATGCGCCTCGCTGAATACGACATCCTCGAGACCGTCGTGCTCACCGATATCGTCGAGGGCAAGCCCGAGGGCCTCGCCCTCGACATGAACCAGAGCCGTCCCATCGAAGGCTTCGAGACCAGGATCATCGGACAGACCACGGGACCGAACGGCGAGGGCTATGAGGCCATCGCGGGTTCCGATGTCGTCGTCATCACGGCCGGCCTCCCGCGCAAGCCCGGCATGAGCCGCATGGACCTCATCGAGACCAACGCCAAGATCGTGCGCTCGGTCGCCGAGCAGATCGCCAAGCATGCACCGGACGCCGTCGTCATCGTGGTCTCCAACCCGCTCGACGAGATGACCGCACTCACGCAGCTCGCCACCGGATTCGCCAAGGCCCGTGTCATCGGCCAGGCCGGCATGCTCGACACAGCGCGCTTCACCAACTTCGTGGCCGAGACGCTCGCCGTCCCGGTCGGTGCCGTCACCACGCTCACCCTCGGCTCGCACGGCGACACCATGGTGCCCGTGCCCTCGCGTTGCACCGTCAACGGCAAGCCGCTCTCCGACCTGCTCCCCGCGGAGAAGATCGAGGAGCTCGTGGTGCGCACCCGCAACCGTGGCGCCGAGGTCGTGGCCCTGCTCAAGACCGGTTCCGCGTACTACGCGCCGTCGGCCGCCGCGGCCCGCATGGCGAAGGCCGTCATCGAGGACAGCGGCGTCGTGATGCCGGTCTGCGCCTGGGTGGATGGCGAGTTCGGCATCAAGGGCGTGTACCTCGGGGTCGAGGCCGAGATCGGCCGCCATGGCATCCGCCAGGTCGTGGAGACCGCGCTCACCGAGTCCGAGAAGGCGGGCCTGCTCGCGGCCGCCGAGGCTGTGCGCGCCAAGCAAGCCGACGTCCAGAGCCTCTGAGGGAGATCACGTGTCGAAGATCAAGGTTGCCACTCCCGTCGTCGAACTCGACGGCGACGAGATGACCCGCATCATCTGGCAGTTCATCAAGGACCAGTTGATCCTCCCGTACCTCGACGTCGAGCTCGACTACTACGACCTCGGCATCGAGCACCGTGACGCGACGGACGATCAGGTGACGATCGACTCCGCGAACGCCATCAAGAAGTACGGCGTCGGCGTGAAGTGCGCGACCATCACGCCCGATGAGGCCCGCGTGGAGGAGTTCGGCCTGAAGAAGATGTGGAAGTCGCCCAACGGCACCATCCGCAACATCCTCGGCGGCGTGATCTTCCGCGAGCCCATCATCATCAGCAACATCCCGCGCCTGGTGCCGCACTGGTCGCAGCCGATCGTCGTCGGTCGTCACGCCTTCGGTGACCAGTACCGCGCCACCGACTTCAAGGTTCCCGGTGCCGGCAAGCTCACCGTCACC
>DAHWFQ010000113.1:0-10065 GCA_027324895.1 Actinomycetota bacterium
CGTCCGGCAAGGAAGGGATCCGCGGAAAGCGGCGGCGCCGACACTTCCTCTGACGTCGGCACTGGCGGCTGCTTGCTGCTCTTCGAGGTGGCCATGTGTGAAGCCTGCACCGCAGGACGCGAGGGCACTAGCGGCGGAGACGGTTCGATCCTGGTTGCATGCGCTGTTGCACGAAGCGTGACGAATCTGCAATGAAAGCCGCGGCGGCGCTGGCTGCGTGGCAGTGCGCCACTTTCCCGCAATTGATCGCGCCGTCGACGCTGGGAATCAGGCTGCAAGCGCAGGTTCCGGCGCAAACCCGATGCAGCCGCACCCGCTTACGGTGTGGTGGTGGCCGTCAGCGTATCCAGGGTGCCGGTGAGCGTTGCCGTGTCCGTGGCGGTACTCGTGTCCGCAACCGGCGGGTTGGGGTCGATCAGTGTGAAGACGAAGGGAGATGCGGACGGCGCGTGCACGCCACTGGTGTCATGGAAGGCCACTTGCGCCGCCCAGGTGCCCGCGGGCAAGCCCGAGATGCTCACAGTCCAGGTGCCGCTCGCGGTGCGCCTCACCGTCTGCGAGATGGCGCTGATCTGTGCCGGCGTCGGCGGCACGCCAGCAGACGTCGCGAGCAGCTGGAACGCCACGGTGCCGCTCACGACCGGGCCGCCCGTGATGCGGTGCACGTCAACCGTGAACGTCATGGGCGTGGTGGTGAGCGAGTAGTTCAGCGCACTCACCGTCATGGTGGTGGTCTCGTTGAAGGGCAGGAAGTCGCCCGCAGCCGGCTGCCACGCCCCCAGTGTCAGGGCCAGCAGATCGGACGTGGAACCGGAGAAGACGTCGACGTCCACGTTGCCGCCGGGGATGCCGTACTTGGCCTCGTTCGTCTCGATGCCGTACTGCCAGACCGACCATTGCGGCTGGCAGGTGGACAGGGTCCAGGCCGGGATGAAGCAGGTGCCCGCGCTCTTCATGCCCGGGAACTGTGAGGCGTCACCGGGCTTGAGGCCCGCGTGCGCGATCCACAGCGGGTAGGCGCGCAGGGCGGTGTCGCGGGTGAGGAAGTTCTCCAGGAACGACGCATTCGAGTACACGAAGGGGCGACGTCCGGTCTTGTCGGTGACGCGTTGCAGCCAGGTCTTCACCCACAGGGTGGCATTGGCCTTGGTGACGCGCGACATGCAGGCACCGTTGTCGTTGGTGGCGAGGCACCACTCCTCGACGTCCAGTGCGTACGGCAGATCCATCGAGTTGTAGCCGCCAACGGCGGCCAGCCGCCAGATGGCCTTGTCCGCCTGTGCCTGTGCGTCGGCGATGATCGTCGCCTTCACGGTGGTCTGCGGGAAGTACGCGTAGTGGTAGAAGCCCGTGTACAGGCCCGCGGCCTGCGCTGCGCTGCGATCCTGTGCGTACCAGACGGCGGCGCTGTTGTGGCCGTTGTCGCGTCCGTCGCTCGCCTTGATGATGACGAAGCGGACGCCGTTCTTGTAGGCCATGTTGAAGTCGATGGGCGCACCATTGGGCAGCAGCGTCGACTTCGGGTGCTGCCAGGCCGAGATGTCGATGCCGAGGATGCGCTTGCCCGGGCCGGCGGCCGTGATGGTCACGGTCTCCATGCCCGTCGCGGTGTCCGTCGCAGTGGTGGTGTCGGTGCGCGTGTCCGTCACGGTGACGGCGTCGGTGACCGTGGGCGAAGGCGTGGCCTTCGGCGTGGGCGTGCTCGTCGGTTTCGGCGTGGGCTTCCTGCTGCGCGCCGCCACCGGCTTGGGCGTGGACCTGCCCGCGCTGGAGTTGTCGATGCGGATGGCGCCCCTGGGCACGACCGACTTCAGTCGGAGCACGGTCTTCACGAACACCACGCCCGAGGTGGCGATGGTGCCCGCAACGCGCGCCTGCACGCGCAACTTCAAGCGCTCAGGTGATGACGGAGCGGTGACCACCATGGTGAAGGTGCCGCTGCGCGTGGTGGCGGCGGTGCCGGTGTTCTGCCACGCATTGGCGCGGAAGACCTGACGCTGCACCGTGATGCCCGCCCGCGCGGGTGCGAGCGCGCCCGAGAGCGTGAAGCTGTGGCCGACGACGACCTCGTGGACGTGGGCCCGGATGGAGACGGCGGGACGGGCCGCGAAGGCCGGCGCAGCCATTGGCAGCAGGCCCAATAGGGTCGCGAACGCGATGGATCCGGTGCGTATGAGCACAGATCGACGCAACACCGTTCTCCTTCGGGGAAGTGTTTGGAGTCTAGCGACGGGCCGCCGTGCATCCTCGGGAGCGAAGCGTGCGGATTGTCTGAGAAGTCCATGAAATCTTGGCCCGTGTTTGCGGTGCCGTCGTGACCGTCCCTTAGGCTCGGATCAATCCACGAGAGGGGTCAAGATGCGCAAAGTTATGGCACTGGCGGTTGCCGCGGTATTGATGACGGGAATCGCGGCCACTCCGGCCTCCGCAGTCACCGGCAAGTCAGTGGCGCACAAGGCGGTCGTCAGCAAGGTGGGCACGAAGTGCACGGCCCGCTTGGCGATCATCAAGGTCAATGGCGTGAAGTACTACTGCGGGAAGAACAAGAAGTCCGCGACGAAGAAGCGAATGCCGCTCGTGTGGGTCAAGAGCGGCGTCTGCTATGACGGAATCGTCGAGTACCGGAACACAGCGGTGAAGTACGCGAGTGCCAAGGCGCAGTTCGCGACCATGCAGGCAGCGTATGCAGCCATCGACACCAAGACGCTTGACGCAGCCGGCAACACGTCCATGCAATCGGTGGGCGCGTCGCTCGGGAACCTGAAGACGATGCTCGACATGCTGGGCCCGGTGGCCAAGCAGCTGGGTAGCAACATCGCCTCCCTCTGCGCCTGATCCACAGCACGCTGAAGGCGGCCCCGACGGAAACGTCGGGGCCGCCTTCATTGCTGTGTCCGCCCGTGTCGGTTGTCCAGCGGATCGACGTCGGGCGCTCCTCTGGTGGACCACCGGTTGGGTGCGGGGCTGCGGGTTTTGCGCTGTGGGTGAAGGTGCCTCGCTAGGCCCTGTGGACAGCGGTTCTGCGGGCCGGAAACGGCGCAGGGTTCCGCCATGACGCGATCGGCCCGCCGGCAGCTGACGATCCCCCTTCGCAGCTCCGCCCGTGTGCGGTCGGTCGCGTCAGCAGCCCTCCAGCGCGGCCGCGGTCGCGGGAAAGAGACCACCATGAGGAAGTACAACAAAGGCGCGGTGCTTGCGATCGCCGGCAGCGCACTCGTCTCCACCGTCGCCGTCGGCGCCACCTTCGCCCCTAGCACCCTGGCCGCCTTCACCGACACCACCGCATCGAACGCCAACACCGCTGCGGCCGGCACGTTGAACATCGACGTCGTTGACGGCGCAGGGAATGTGAAGTCGTCAGCGACAGTCGCGGTGGCGAACGCGTCACCCACAATGGCCCCTCGCACATACACGCTCTCGTTGAAGAACTCGGGCACGCTCGATGCATCGATGCGTGTACACGCGGTCAATCTCGCCGGCTCAACACCATCACTCGACGACGTGCTCAATGTCGTGGTGAGCGACCAGCTCAACAAGGTCGTCTACTCCGGCAAGATCTCCACGCTCGATTTCACGAATACGAACCTTCCTGCTACCGCGACCACGATCTACACCATCAAGGTGACCTGGCCGGACGGCGGCGCGACGGACAACCCGTACCAGGGCGCCACCATGACCTTCGACCTCACGGCGGATGCCTCGGTCATCGCCGGTCAGTAGGTCGACGGTCTGCAGGTTCGGTGATGAGGGGGGCGGTGGCTGCACCGCCCCCCTCCCGGCCCCACTGCCCCAATCAGCACCACAACGCTCCGTCGCCGCCGGCCCCGCATGCCCGGCCCCGACGGGACACCGGTTCGCGTACCCCCCCTCACGCGAACCAGGACGCGTTGCGGGGGTCCCATCCCAGGGCCCCCGCAACCACCTCCAGACCACGGCGCGTCACCCACAGGCGCGGTGTGATCGGGGTCCGCGTCGTACCCCGATGCGTTGCCGGGTCGGCCCAATCGTCGGCCCGGCAACGCTGCGACTCCCAGGAGCTCCCATGACCCCTCTGCCCGAACTCGAGTACCGGACACCACGCGGCGCCACCGTCCTCAGTGCCCTCGCGGCATCCGCCGTCGGCCTCATCGGGGCCCTGGCGCTTGCGCTGTCCGTGCTCCACCTGGCCCACGCCGAGTACTTCGCCGTGGCGTCGGACTCGATGGTGCCGGCCTTCGCGCGCGGCGACCTGGTGGTGACGCGGGCCGTGCGTGAGCTGCGCGTCGGTGACGCCGTCACCTTTCGCAAGTACGGCCACCTGGTGACACATCGGATCGTCGCGCTCGGTCGCGCCGCGGGCACCTACGAGACCCGCGGCGATGCCAATGTCGCATCCGACCCCTGGATGATCACCGCCGATGATGTCGTCGGCCGCGTCGACAGCGTCGTCCGGCGTGCCGGATTCCCCTTGCTCCTGCTCGAATCGGCAGGCGGCCGTGTGCTCGTCGGCAACTTCCTGACAGGCCTGCTGGTCCTGCTCTGGTGGGCCACGCCGCGCGCCACCATGGTGCGTGCGAAACTGCCGCAGCCCGCGACCGGCTACGCCATCCCCTGACCACACCCCGTGCCACGCCAGCAGCGCGGCCCCCCGCACCGCGCCTAGACGAAGGCGGGGCCGAAGCGGTAGGCGGTACGGCCCTCAACGGGCACGAGGTACATCGACCAGCCCTCGCCGAGGTCCTTGAACCAGTCGATCGACGCGGGGCCATCGACGCAGAGCGCCGTCGCATAGGCGTCGGCGAGTGCGGGGTCCGGCCCGATGACGGTGGCCGAACGCGCACCTCGGGATCGTCCGCCGAGTCGGGGGTCGATGACGTGGTCGCCGCGCTCATAGGTCCCGGACGTCGCGATCGCGTAGGTCGAGATGGGCAGCACCTTCACGATCCTGCTGACGTCGTCGGGGTCGGTGATGCCCGCACTCCACGGCTCGCCGTCGGACATGGAGGCGATGTCGCCCCCGCAGTTCACGAAGGCGCGCTCCACGCCATGGTCGTGCAGGATGTCGAGAGCGACGCCCGCGGCCCAGCCCTTGACCAGGCCGGAGGGATCGAACCCGCCCTCCACGCCCCACGGATCGAAGGCACCGCGACTGGTCACCAGCGCCTTCCGACACAGGCGCACGACATCCACCAGCTCGGCCGCTCCACGATTCCCGGCCGCCGCCATGGCCTCGATGTCGGCGTCACCGAGTCGGCCGTCGCGCAGTTGCGATACCAGCGAATGCGGCTTGAAGGTGGAGAAGACCTCGTCCACGTGGTGCGTGAAGGCGACGACGGCGTCGCGCGCCTCGAAGAGCTCATGCACGGTGAGTTGGGGTGCGTCGATCTCGAACACCACGGTGGTGCTCCACACATCCTCGGCGTGGATGAAACTGCCGCGGCGCTTGGCCTCGACGACGGCCTCCACGGCCGCGGGCACCGCGTCGCGCCTGCCCTGCTTGGCGGTCATCTGCTGCCTACCTGAGTACGGAGTTGAGGCCGTTGACGAGCGCCATGGAACTGCCGGTCGCACCGCTCACGATGCCGACCGACACCTTCTGCTGCCGGATGATCTCGGGCACCAGGTACTGGTTCACGGCGTCCGCGAACTGGAAGTTGCCGCCTGTCTCGTTGAAGTTGATGGCGGTGATGTGGCCGCTGCGTACGGTCACCGAGATGGTCGCGTCACCGTAGTAGCGACCATGGCTGACCACCTGCTGCGTGGCGCTGCGGTAAGTGCCGTCCGCGTTGGCGAACGGACCCGATGAAGTGGCGGTGGCCCTCGGTGTGCTGGCCGCCGTCGCCCTGGCCTTGGGCTTCTGGGTGGCCCGGGTCCGGCGGCTCGGTCGCGCCCGATGGACGGCGACCTTGGCTCTCGCCCTGCGCTTGCGGGCCCGGTGTGTCGCCGTGGCCCGAGGAGTCGCCGTGGCCCGCGTCGTCGTAGCCGCCGTGGCCGCTGGCGCTGCCGGGGTGGTTGGGGTGGTTGGGGTGGGAGTCTGCGCCGTCGTCGGCGTGTTCGCCGAGGCCGGCGTGAGGCTGGTGACGGACAGGCCGGACACCGCCATGCGCTCGCTGGGCTTGTACGCGATCACGGATGCCGCGCCGACCACCGCGCCGGTGGTCACGAGAATGGCTCGCCTCAATGTGTGCTCCTTCGGGGGCGGCTAGAAGGCGAAGGCCTCATCGTGGATGCGGTCCCGGGGCACGCCGAGCGCATGGCAGCTGTCGACTGCCTGCTCGATCACGGCGCTGGGACCGCACAGGAACACGTGGGAATCCTTGATCGTGGGCACGAGCTCCCGCAGCGTGCGCACGTTCAGGCTGGCCTGCTGGCGGCTGCCGACGAGGTAGTGCAGGCGGGCCCGGTGCCAGTTGGCCAGCGCCTCGACCTCCTCGCGCAGCATGAGGTCCTGCTCGGTCGACGCCCGCCAGATGATGTCGCTCTGCTTGCCGCGCGGAAGCTCCTCGAGCAGTGCCCGGATCGGCGTGACGCCGACGCCCGCCGCGATGAGCGTCACGTGCTCGCCGTCCGCCTGGTCCGCGGTGAAGACGCCGTAGGGGCCCTCGATGAAGACCCGCGTGCCCGACCGCAGGTTGCGCACCCACGAGCTGTGGTCGCCGAGGTCCTTCACGGTGATGCGCAGGCGGTTGTTGCGCGGTGCGGCGCTCAGTGAGTAGGGGTGCGACTCCCACCAGAAGCGGCTGGACAGGAAGCGAAAGGCGAAGAACTGCCCACCCTGCGCCTGCAGCTCCTCCAGGTGACGGCCCTTCATGATGATGGAGACCGTGTTGTGGTTCTCGACCTCCACGCGCTCGACGCGGAAGCCGTGGTACAGCGAGGAGATCCAGGGCACGATGATCCGGAACCAGATGATGGCCGTGAAGGTGGCGACGTAGCTCGCCGTCCACCAGATGCGCAGCAGCGGGTGTCCGAGGAACATGGTGCCGTCGACGATCTGGTGCATGAACGACAACGTGACGCCGAGGTAGGCGAAGAGATGGATGAGCCACCAGGTCTCGTACTTCATCTTGCCGCGCACACGTCGGTAGGAGGTGACGCCGATCATCATCATGGCGGCGAAGCCGATGACCGCCGGGATCATCCAGTCCATCTGCCAGATGACGGTCCACCACTCCGACCAGATGCTGATCCGGTCCGCGAGCGCGTAGCCGAGGGTGACGAGGACGACGTGCAGGAGGATCAGGTAGAGCGAGTACGGGCCCAGCACCCGGTGCCACTTGATGAGCCGGTCCTGGCCGACGGCACGCTCGATCCAGGCGATGCGGCCGGAGAGGATGAGCGACGCCAGGGCGAAGGACGTGCCGGACATGGCAGCCACGCGTGAGAGGGCGGTGATGAGCGCGTGCGGCGTCGACCAGTCCGACCACGATTGGGCGTCGATGCCCAGGCCGATGGCGATGCCCGTCTGCACTGCGATGAAGGTGAGGATGGTGTCGGCCCGCCAGTTGCGGGCACGTCGCTCCTGTGCGGTGCGGCCCGGGTCGGGGGCGCCTGCCCCGGACCCCGGGCCGTCACCTGCCTGAAGGCGTCCGGTCCGCGGTGCCTTCGAGGCGGCGGCACGCTCGTCGGACCTGGAGAGGTTCGAGTTGATGCGTACCATGCCGGCCGCAGGCCGGCCCTCCGTCGATGCAGGTCGGCGGGCGGGCGATCCGGAGCCGGACGAAGTGGGGTCCGGGTTGCGGTGTGCTGCGGTCATGGGCCAATGGTGACGTGACCTTGGGCCCAGCGCGACGGTTTCCGGTCAGACCTAACCGAGCGCTGGGGGACCTGTACCGATCCTTGGTCTCCCCATACCGGGCCTTTACATATCTCCCGTCGTGTGGCGTCCGGGCGCGCTCAGTGGTTGCTGCCGCGGGCCTCGTCGAAGCGACGGTAGCTGGCGTGGATCTCGGCCTCGGCCGCGACCCTTCCCGCCCAGGAGGCGCCCTCGACGGACTTGCCGGGCTCGAGGTCCTTGTAGACCTCGAAGAAGTGCTGGATCTCGAGGCGGTCGAACTCGTTCACGTGGTGGATGTCGCGCAGGTGCTCCTTGCGCACGTCACCGGCGGGCACACAGAGCAGCTTGTCGTCTCCGCCCATCTCGTCGGTCATGCGGAACATGCCGATCGCGCGCACGCTCACCAGGCAGCCGGGGAAGGTGGGCTCGTCGAGCATCACCATGGCATCGAGGGGGTCGCCGTCGAGGCCAAGCGAGTTGTCGACGAAGCCGTAGTCCCAGGGGTAGCGGGTCGAGGTGAAGAGCATGCGGTCGAGCCGGATGCGACCGCTGTGGTGGTCGATCTCGTACTTGTTGCGACTTCCACCCGGGATTTCGATGATGACGTCGAAGATCAGATCGCTCATGCGCGCATCCTTCCATAGGCCGAAGGGACCATTGGTGGTTCACCCGCTCGCGCCGACGACCGCGTGCTCCTGCGCGACCGCGGGACGCGCAGCCGGGCCGATGACATCGCGGATCCGCGGCACCCGGGGTATCCCGTGCGTCGCCCGTGCCTGGTTGTGGATTCCTCACACTCGTCGTACGGGTAGGGGTATCAGGGCGTAAGGTGGAACCATGATTGTTGAAGACGAGGTTGCCGGTGACGTGATCGCCCGGCTCAGGCGTGCGCGTGGCCAGATCGATGGCGTCATCGCCATGATCGAGAACGGCCGCAGCTGCAAGGACATCGTGACGCAGCTTGCCGCCGCATCCAAGGCGATCGACCGTGCCGGCTTCAAGGTTGTCGCCAACGGCATCAGGCAATGCGCGAACGACGACGCCTCGCCGATGTCGTCGGCGGAGCTGGAGAAGCTCTTCCTCTCCCTGGCCTAGGCCAGCCCTCGGCGCCGCGTTGCGCGAACGCGTCGTCGACCGCACCCGTCGACTCACCCTGACGGGGCCCCTGTCCTGGCCTCGTGCTGCTTGCTGCGCGACGCCATCGTCCTGCGTTCCCGGGAGCGACCTCCATGCATCCGTTCGAGCACTGGCGCGAATCGCTCGCGCTCTGGGCCATCCCGGCCGACATCCTGGCCCAGGCGCCCGAGTCGCCGTGGATCCACCCGGTGGAGCTCTTCGACGTGTCGGCGCTCGACGTCATCCCCGATTCCCCTTCACATGCAGCGGCGCGCGGTGGACTGGGGACCTCGTTGCTCGACGTCGGGTGCGGTGGCGGCCGGGCCGCATTCGCCTGCGTGCCGCCCGCCACCCACGTGATCGGCGTGGACCACCAGACCGGCATGCTGGAGAAGTTCTCGCAGATGGCGCAGCGGCGTGGGGTGACGAGTGAGACCTTCCTCGGTGACTGGCCCGCGGTGGCCGACGCGGTGCCCGCGGCCGACGTCCTCACCTGCCACCACGTCCTCTACAACGTCCCCGACCTGGAACCCTTCCTGCGGGCGCTGTCGTCGCACGCACACAAGCGCGTCGTGGTGGAGATCCCCCTGCACCACCCTCTTGCCGACAACTCGGTGTGGTGGCAGCACTTCTGGGGCCTCGAGCGACCGTCGACGCCGACCGCCCTCGATGCCGCCGAGTGCGTGCGCTCGCTCGGCCACGAGGTGCGCGTGGAGCGCTTCGAGGTCGCACCGGCGTCCACCGTCGATGAGGACCTGAACGTCCGCTTCATGCGCATCCGCATGTGCCTGCCCGCCTCCCGGGATGAGGAGGTGCGGGCCTTCATGCGCTCGCTGCCTCCGCGGACGCGCACCAATGTCACCCTGTCCTGGGATGTCTGAGGCGCAGCCCTCCTCGGAGCACTACCGGGGCAGCCGGTGCCTGTGGGCCGTCAGGCCTCGGCGATGGCGGCCTCGCCCGGCTGCCGCGGCGGACGGGCTGCGTAGTAGGAGCCCAGCAGTACCAACGGGAATCCGAGGAACATGCCACGTGTGAGCCGGTCGCCCGCAGCCGCCACGCCGACAGCGATGGCGACCACGGGGATGAGGTAGGCCACGAGCGACGCGCGCACGGGGCCGAACGCGTTGACGATCTGGAAGAACAGTTCGAAGGCGACCACGGTGCACACGATCGCCAGGATGGCGAGCGAGCCC
>DAHWFQ010000119.1:0-7689 GCA_027324895.1 Actinomycetota bacterium
GCTCGTCGAGCAGCAGCAGCCTGGGGTCGACGTGGCCATGCGGGGAGATGATGGGCAGATCGGCGATCGACTCGTAGATACGTCGCGCGATCTTGCGCACCGCCGGGTCTGCAGGCAGCAGCCGATCGGGATGGGGGGCGAGCACTTCTTGCGGCATGCGGGTAAGCCTCAGGCACGCGGCCCTGATCTGCCACTTGTTGCCACCCCTTGCATCGCCCAGCGGTCGACCCTTGTTCGCACCAGCGTCAGCGCCCATGCTTCGGTGCATGCAGGTTCCCGCAAAGCTCATGAAGAATCCCGACGGCGGAGTGGCGACGATCGGGTCGGCCTCCGGCTACCTCACGCCTGAGGAGGTCGCCAGTTTCGTCACGGCCCAGCTGGCTCGTATCGACGTCGACGGAAAGCGCGTGACACTGCTCGTTCCCGACGACACCCGCTCCTGTCCCATGCCGGTGCTGCTCCCGTTGGTGTACGCGGCCCTGGCGCCGCGGGCCAAGGAGTTGGTCGCGCTCATCGCGTTGGGGACGCATGCGGCCATGGGTGATGAGGCGATCAACCGCTTCTTCGCGGCGGGCGAGGACGTCAGGCAGTTGTACCCCGACATGCCGTTCGTCAATCACGAGTGGTGGAAGCACGAGACCTTCGCCGACCTCGGCGAGGTGAGCGCCGCACAGTTGAAGGAGATCTCCGAGGGGCGCCTGGAGTACCCGGTACCGGTGGAGATCAACCGACTCGCCAGCGATGCGGACGTGACCATCGTGGTCGGACCGGTGTTCCCGGACGAGGTGGTCGGCTTCTCGGGCGGCGCCAAGTACTTCATGCCCGGAGTCGCGGGCCACGCCATCATCGACGCCTCGCATTGGCTGGGCGCGCTCATCTCGTCTGCGACCATCATCGGCTCACCCGGCATCACCCCGGTGCGTGCCCTCATCAACGAGGCGGTGGGCCGCGTCAGTGCCGATGTGTACGCGCTGTGCCTGGTGGTGCAGAGTGGCCCCGGTAACCTCCACGCCATGGCCTTCGGCGGTGCACATCCGGCCTGGGAGGCCACTGCCGCGATCTCGTCAGGAACGCACATCACCTACCTGGACCGCCCGGTCAAGAAGGTCCTGTCGATCATCCCCGGGCGCTACCAGGACATCTGGACGGCCGCCAAGGGCATGTACAAGGTCGAGCCGGCGATCGCCGACGGCGGTGAGGTCATCATCTACGCGCCGCACGTGAAGGAGTTCGCCTTCTCGCACCCGGAACTGGAGCAGATCGGCTACCACTGCATGCCCTTCTTCACCGAGCAGTGGGACAAGTACGGCCATTTCCCCGGCGGTCTGCTCGCGCACTCGACGCACCTTCGCGGTCAGGGCACGTTCACCTTGGAGGCCGGCGAGCAGTGTCGGATCACCGTCACCCTGGCCACCGGGATCAGCGAGGAACGCTGCCGCGCCATGAACCTGAACTACCTCGATCCGGCCCTGGTCGACATCGACGGCTTCCCGAAGGACGACCCCGACCACCTGTTCGTGCCGCACGCGGGCGAGATGCTGTTCCGGGTCAGGTAGCGCGCGTTCGGGTCGCCATCACCTGCTCGGGCCGGTGGAGTTGCGCAGGATCAGGCGGGTGGGCAGCAACGTGGGCTGCACCTTGATCGGTTTGCGCGAGTGCACGAGTTCCAGCAGTTGCGTCATGGCGGTGGTGCCCATGGCGCGCAGGGATGCGGCCACCGATGTCAACGAGGGCGTCACCAGGTCCGAGCCGTACGAGTTGTCGAAGCCGACGACGCTCACATCCTCCGGGATGCGCAGGCCGCTGCCCTGCAACTGCTTCATGAAGCCGATGGCCAGCAGGTCGTTGTAGGCGATAACGGCGGTGGAGGGATGGGCCAGGAAGTCCTCGGTGGCGGCGGCTGCGCCCATGACGGTGGGCGTCAGCGGGCCGATGCGGCGCACGCGCACCTCGGACTCTGCGGCGATGGCGCGAATCGCCGCCCAGCGCACCCCGTCAGACCAACTCGCCTCCGGGCCGGCCAGGTAGATGATGCTCTCGTGTCCCAGCGACACCAGGTGCTCGACTGCGAGCTGGATCCCGTGCTCATTGTCCGCGACGACGCTCGGCACGTCGCTCACGATGCGATTGAGCAGCACCAGGGGCTTGCGCTGCGCAGTGGCGCGGATGGCGGAATCTGACATGCGCGACGTGGCGAGGACGATCCCATCCACCAGGTTGAGGGCGCGATCGAGTGATTCCCGCTCGTACTTCTCCGATTCCTGGGAATCGGCGAGCACCATGGTGTAGCCGTTCTGCGCCGCTATCGACTCCGCCCCCCGGATGATCGCGAAGAAGAACGGGTTGGTGATGTCCGAGACCAGGATGGAGACGAGATGGCTGTTGGTGCGCTGCGGTGCGAGCACCAGCGGTGATGTGCGATAGCCCAGTTCCTCGGCGATCTGCTGGATGCGGTTGGCCGTGGCACTGTTGACGCGTCCGGGCCTTGAGAATGCTCGGGAAACCGTGGACGGGGCCACGCCGGCGGCCTTGGCGACGTCGTAGATCGTGGGTGCGCCATTGCGCACCGGTTGCTCGTCCAAGACCACCTCCCCACCGTTGCCAAGCATGGCAACAACGGCAATCGGTGGCAACGGCTTGAAGCGGCTAGGTTCGGATGGGAAATTGCCGCAATCACAGGGAGGCAGTCATGAGCACTGATATCGGCGTCATGGGAATGGGCGTCATGGGCGCGAACCTGGCGCGCAACTTCGCGCGGCACGGCTATTCGGTCTCGGTGTACGACCGCAGCCAGGCCCAGGTGGATCGCTTCGTGCAGGACCACGCGCTCGAAGGCGAGTTCGCGGCCACCCTCTACCTCCAGGACTTCGTGGACTCGCTGGTGAAGCCTCGCCGCATCCTCATGATGGTCCCGGCCGGCGCACCGACGGATGCGGCCATCGACGAGGTCCTCCCTCTGCTGTCGCCCGGTGACGTCCTGCTCGATGGCGGCAACTCGTACTTCGGCGACACGCGACGTCGTGAGGATGCCATCCGCCCCACCGGTGTGCGCTTCTTCGGCGTCGGAGTGTCCGGTGGCGAGGAGGGTGCACTCAACGGTCCCTCCATCATGCCGGGGGGTGACCCCGAGGGATACGCCATCATCGGCCCCCTCCTCGAGTCCATCGCAGCGCGCGTCGATGACGACCCGTGCTGCGCCTGGCTGGGCCCGGACGGCGCGGGTCACTTCGTGAAGATGGTGCACAACGGAATCGAGTATGCCGACATGCAGTTCATCGCGGAGACGTACGACATCCTGCGCCACATCGGAGGGCTGGAGCCGGCGGAGATCGCCGACGTCTTCCGCAAGTGGAACCAAGGGCGCCTCGGCTCGTACCTCACGGAGATCGCCGTCGAGGTGCTCGCACACGTCGACGCCAAGACAGGCAAGGCCTTCGTCGACGTGGTCAAGGATGCAGCTGGCGCCAAGGGCACCGGTCGTTGGACCGTCGAGACAGGTCTGGCGCAGGCCATGCCCGTCACGGTCATAGGTACCGCCGTTGATGCCCGCGCGCTTTCCGGACTCGACCCCATCCGTGCAGCGGCGCGCAGCGCGCTCACCGGCCCGCAGCTGGGCACCGTCGACCGGCAGGCGCTCATCGATGACCTCGAGCAGGCACTGTGGGCGTCGAAGGTGGTCTCGTACTCGCAGGGGATGTCGCTCATCGCGAAGGCATCCGACGAGTACAAGTGCCAGATCGACCCGAGCACGGCCATCGCGCTCTGGCGTGGCGGCTGCATCATCCGGGCCAAGTTGCTCAAGCAGATCCACGACGCCTTCGCCACGGACCCCAAGCTGCCCAGCCTCATGGTGGCGCCGGCCATCGCCCCGGAGGTCAACGCCGCGCAGCCCGCCTGGCGGCGCGTGGTGGGACTGGCCGTGGCCTCCGGCATCCCGGCTCCCGGCATCGCGGCCGCACTGCAGTATGTGGATGTCATGCGCCAGCCCGTCGGATCCACCAACGTCATCCAGGGTCTGCGCGACTTCTTCGGGGCCCACACCTACAAGCGCAATGACGCGGACGGCGCCTTCCACACCCTGTGGTCCGGCGATCGGTCCGAGGTCGGCAAGTCATGACCGTGCAGGCGCTGCGGCCGGTGCTGCCGTTGGCGGAAGCCGACGCAGCGCTCATGTCCGCGGTCGCCGATCAACTCGACGGGATCAGCAGGCTCGGAGTCGCCTTCAGTGGTGGCGTGGACTCGTCCACGCTGCTTGCGATTGCGGCGTCGCGTCTCGGTCCGGCGAATGTGCTTGCGCTGCTTGGCGTATCGGCGAGCCTGGCCGCCCGCGAACGTGACCTGGCGCACCGGATCGCGAACGGCCTGGGCGTGCGCGTCATCGAGGTCTTCACGCGGGAGTTGGAGCTCGAGGCCTATCGTCGCAACGACGGGATGCGTTGCTTCCACTGCAAGGACACCCTCTTCACGACCATCGACGACCGCGTCGTCGCAGAGCACGGCATCGAGGCCGTGGCGTACGGCGAGAACGCGGACGATGCGCGCGCCCTCGACCGACCCGGGCAGCGCGCGGCCACGAACCATCGCGTGCTGCGACCGCTTGCAGCAGCCGGCGTCGACAAGCCGGCCGTGCGACGGATTGCGCGGGCCCTCGAACTGGAGGTCGCCGACAAGCCGGCCTCACCATGCCTTGCTTCGCGCATCGCCCCATTCACGGAAGTCACGGAGGCCAAGTTGGGCCAGGTAGAGATCGTCGAGTCAGAGCTCCTGGAATTGGGGTTCACCGAGGTGCGGGTGCGCCATCTCGGCGACACCGCACGCATCGAGCTGGCCGACGCCGAGCTCAAGCTCGCCGCGCAGGAGGCCATCCGCAAGCAGATCGTGGACGCCGCGCTCGCCGCGGGGTTCCGGCACGTGACGCTCGACCTGGTAGGGCTCCAGTCGGGCTCGTTCTCGGCGGCTGTGCTGAAGTCACCCCATGACGCCTGAGCCCTTCGAGGACATCGTGCGGCTCGACCATGGCCGTCGCGAACGCCGGGGGATCGCTGAGGCCGTCTTCTGCCAAGGCAAGTCCGAGACGCAACTGCGCGCCATCGCGGAGATCCTGCGTGACGGCGCCGAGTCAACGCTGTTCACGCGCGTCCAGGACCACCAGCACGCACTGCTCAGCGAACTGCTGCCCGACGGGCACTGGCACGAGACGGCACGCATCTTCGCCTGGCCGGGCTTCGTCCCCGAAGCCAGTGGTGGGCGAGTGGTCGTGGCCTGTGCCGGCTCCAGCGACGTGCCGGTCGCCATGGAGGCCGCCGTGACCGCGCGCTACCTGGGCCGGGACACCCAACTCATCACCGATGTCGGGGTCGCTGGCATCCATCGACTGCTCGCGCACGAGGCCGTGCTGCGGGAGGCGGATGTCGTGGTTGTGGTGGCAGGCATGGATGGCGCCTTGCCCAGCGTGGTCGCCGGCCTGGTGAGGGCGCCGGTGGTCGCGGTGCCGACGTCCGTCGGGTACGGAGCGGCCTTCGAGGGGATCGCACCCTTGCTCACGATGCTCAATGCCTGTGCTCCCGGAGTTGCGGTCGTCAACATCGACAACGGCTACGGGGCCGGTCACCTGGCCGCGCAGATCGCGGCCCCCCGGGGCGCGTAGCGCTCGGCGGCACCCCTGCCGGGCCACCCCGTGGCACCCGGCGCCGCACTAGGCCGAGTACTCCGCACCCGTCACGAGGCCCTGGGCGGCAGCGGCACTGCCCGCAGTGCGGAGGACGTCGCGTGTGGGTCGATCCAGCGCCCTGGCGGCGCGCACCACGTCGTCGAACTCGATCGAGACGTTGTAGATGCGCCCGTGGCGGACTGCGACTTTCACGGCGATGGCGTGGCCATCGACCTCGACTCCCTCGAAATGCCGCTCCTGGGCGACCTTCTCGACCTCCATCACGCGCAGGCCGATGGTTGTCGTCTCGCGCAGGATGACCTCCTCGATGTCCGCCCGCGCGCGATCGGTACAGAGGACCGACAAGGTGTGTGCGGGTCGACCCTTCTTCATGACGATCGGGGTCAGCCAGGCGTCCTGTGCCCCTGCGGCCATGATCAACTCGATGGCACCGGGCCACAACCGTGGATCCATGTCATCGACGTTGGCCTCCAGGAGCAGGTGCACAGTCTCATCCGAGGAGCCGACGATGATGCGCAAGACATTCGCGTGGTCGGCGAAGTCCTTGGTCCCTGCGCCGCTGCCCACAGACTCCACGCGCAGGCGCGGCAGCTCCCCCTGGACACCGAGCGCGGCCAGGAGGGCCAGTCCAGTGGGCGTCGCCAGTTCACCGGAGCCCCCGGCGAGCACCCGTAGTCCCTTGGTGAGTTGGAGCCCCGCGGGCGTCGGCACGGCGAGCACCCCATGCGCGGTCTTCACGCTCCCGGATCCGAGCGCGATATCGCCGAACCGCAACTGCTCCACTTCGAGCCACGCCAACCCCTCGCAGACCGCGACGATGTCCGCGATGGAATCGACGGCGCCCACCTCGTGGAAGTGGACCTCCTGGAGGTCAACCGCGTGTGCCGTGGCCTCCGCCCGCCCCAGGAGACTGAAGACGTCCCGCACGCCGCTGCGCACCTCGGGCTGGAGCCGCGCGCCATCGACCATGTCGAGGATCTGGGCGAGATGACGATGCGGGGCGTCGGCCTCGAGCACCTCGACGTCGAGCTTGGTCGCATGCAGCCCGTGTCGCTGCACGGACCGCACGGAGAGCCGCGCGAGGCCCGGCATCACCGCATCCACCGCCGATTGGAGCACCTCAAGGGGCACGCCGGCATCGACCAGGGCGCCAGCGAGCATGTCGCCGGCCACTCCGGAAGAGGCATCGACCCAAGCCAAGATCGCCATGCCCCGAGGCTATCGGCGGTGCGCGCTGGTGCGAGTACCGTGACAACGGACGGCAACCGGTTGGTGCCGTCTCCTAGGTTTGCTTCACTGCGTGGACAGCCCCCGCCCCATGAGGAGACCGAGATGTGGACGTTGTCAGGTTTCGCGGACGAGATCTCCGACGACTTCGACGGTCAACTCGATGTCGTCACCAGCCTGGGGCTGCACTTCATCGAATTCCGCAGCGCGTGGGGCACGAACATCCTCGACCTCGACGATGACCGACTCGACCTGGCTGCAGCGAAGCTCGCCGGACGCGGCATCCGGGTGTCCAGCATCGGATCACCGATCGGGAAGATCTTCATCGACGAGCCCTTCGAGCCCCATCTGGAGCGCGCACGGCACGCCGTCGCGGTCGCGCAGCGCTTCGGGGCACCGTTCATCCGGGTGTTCTCGTTCTTCCTGCGGCCCGGCACCGATCCGGCAACCGTGCGCGACGAGGTGCTCCGTCGCATGCGCTCCCTTGCCGAGGTGGCGGCGGAGGGCGACGTGGTGCTGCTGCACGAGAATGAGAAGGACATCTACGGCGACACCCCGGAGCGCTGCCTGGACATCCTGCAGAGCGTCGACTCGCCCGCCTTGCGCGCGACGTGGGACTCGGCGAACTACGTGCAGGTCTGCGGCGAGCGCCCCTTCGACCGAGGCTGGGCGATGATCCGCCCCTACCTTGTGTACATGCAGATCAAGGATGCCATCGCGGCCACCGGCGAGGTCGTCACGGCAGGCAGCGGTGACGGCCAGCTCGCGGAGACGATCGCGGCGCTCAAGGC
>DAHWFQ010000136.1:0-6990 GCA_027324895.1 Actinomycetota bacterium
GCGAAATCCCAGACCGCCCAGCGCAACGGTTTGCCGGCGATTCATGCAACAGGCATGCAAAAGCCCGGCTGGTGCAATCCCCCGTGTCGCACCAGCCGGGCCAACCGCTCAACCGTACAGGCCGGTCAGTTGAATCGCCAACGTTTTTGACGGTTGCCGGCAAGCAGGGTGGAGCCACCCCACGGCGTATCCGGGACGGTGGGCCGCCACCGTCAGGGAGGCCGACATCGAGCCCGGCTCCAACCGCGCGGGCCGCCGTCCCCGCACTGCGCGACCGAGGTCCCGACCGCCTGTGACCTTGGTCCCGCGCGTCCATGACACGGGCGGGAGCAACTAGATTTCATCCGTTCCGCGAATCTTCGAAATGGATGACGCATGCAGAAGTACGTCTATGACTTCACTGAGGGCGATCGCACGATGAGCGACCTCCTCGGTGGCAAAGGTGCAAACCTCGCCGAAATGACCAAACTCGGGCTGCCGGTGCCCCCCGGCTTCACCATCACCACCGACGCCTGCAAGGCCTACATGGCCGAGGGCCACCAGCCCGCGGGCATGGCCGAGCAGGTGGCAGTCCACCTCTCCGCCACCGAGAGCCGCGTCGGCCGCAAGTTCGGGGACGCCAAGGATCCGCTCCTCGTCTCCGTGCGCTCCGGAGCCAAGTTCTCCATGCCCGGCATGATGGAGACGGTGCTGAACATCGGCCTCAACGACGAGACCATCAAGGGCCTCTCCGCCGCCACCGGGAGCGACCGCTTCGCCTGGGACTCCTACCGTCGCCTGATCCAGATGTTCGGCAAGACCGTGCTCAACATCGAGTCCCACCACTTCGAGGTCGTGCTCGACGGCCAGAAGGAGAAGGCAGGCGCCAAGTCCGACGTCGACCTCGACGTCGACGACCTCAAGGCAGTCGTCGACGGCTACAAGGACGTCGTCCGCAGGCACGCCGGCATGGAGTTCCCGCAGGACGTGCGCGAGCAGATGAACCTCGCGATCAACGCCGTCTTCGACTCCTGGAACACCGATCGCGCCAAGCTCTACCGTCGTCAGGAGCGCATCCCCGAGGACCTCGGCACAGCCGTGAACATCTGCACCATGGTGTTCGGCAACCGTGGTGACTCCTCGGGCACCGGCGTCGCCTTCACGCGCGACCCCGCGTCGGGCAACCCCGGCGAGTACGGCGACTGGCTGGCCAACGCACAGGGCGAGGACGTCGTGGCGGGCATCCGCAACACCCTCAAGCTCTCGGACATGAGTGACTACATGCCGACAGTGCACGACGAGCTCATCGGCGTCATGCGCAAGCTGGAGAGCCACTACCGCGACCTCTGCGACATCGAGTTCACGGTGGAGGACGGCAAGCTCTGGATGCTGCAGACGCGCGTCGGCAAGCGCACTCCTGCGGCCGCCTTCCGCATCGCCGTGCAGCTCGTGGAGGAGGGCGTCATCTCGCTCGACGAGGCACTGCAGCGCGTCACCGGCAAGCAACTCGTGAACCTCATGTTCCCCCGCTTCGCAGAGGGCCATGGCGCCCAGTTGCTCGGCAAGGGCATCTCGGCCTCTCCCGGTGCCGCTGTCGGTGTCTGCGCGTTCACCTCGGCCCGCGCCGTCGAGCTGGGGGCCACCGGTCGGAAGGTCATCCTCGTGCGTCGCGAGACGAACCCCGATGACCTGGCGGGCATGATGGCATCGGTGGGCATCCTCACCTCCCGCGGCGGCAAGACCTCGCACGCGGCAGTGGTGGCGCGCGGCATGGGCAAGACCGCGGTCTGCGGCGCCGACGAGCTGCTCGTCGAGGGCGACAAGTTCACGACCGCCAGTGGCGTCGTCGTGAAGGAGGGTGACGTCATCGGCATCGACGGCACCACCGGCGAGGTCTTCCTCGGCGACGTGGCCGTCACCGACTCCGCCGTCACGCTGTACCTCGACGGCCAACTCATCGACTCGCAGATCGCAGCCGATCCGCTCGTGCACGCGGTGGACGTCATCATCCGTCACGCCGACGATGTCCGTCGCATGGGTGTGCGTGCCAACGCGGACACCGACGAGGACGCCGCCCGGGCGCGCCGCATGGGCGCCGAGGGCGTGGGCCTGGCCCGTACCTAGCACATGTTCCTGGGCTCGCGTCGCGAACTCGTCGAGCGCCTCATCCTGGCCGAGACGGATGCCGAGAAGCAGCACGTCTACGACGCCCTGCTCCCGCTGCAGATCGGTGACTTCACGGGCATCCTGCGCGAGATGGACGGCCTGCCGGTCGTCATCCGCCTGCTCGACCCGCCGCTGCACGAGTTCCTGCCGAACCACACCGATCTCTCGGTCAAGGTGGCGCTGGCGGAAGCCCAGGGCAAGGTCAACGAGAAGGACGTCGTCCTGCTCAAGGCCGTGGAGCGCATGCACGAGTCGAACCCCATGCTCGGCCTTCGCGGTGTGCGCCTCGGCATCATGTTCCCCGGGCTGTTCGCACTGCAGGTGCGTGCCATCGCCGAGGCCATGGCCATCCGCATGCTCGAGGGCGGACACCCGCACCCCGAGGTCATGGTCCCGTTGGTCGCGACGGTTGCCGAACTCGAGCCGATTCGCAACGAATCGCTGGAGATCATCGCCGAGGTGGAGGCCAAGCACGGCGTGAAGTTGGGCATCCCGATCGGCACCATGATCGAGTTGCCGCGCGCCGCACTCACTGCGCACCGCATTGCCCGCTCGGCGGAGTTCTTCTCCTTCGGCACCAACGACCTGACGCAGACCACGTGGGGCTTCTCGCGTGATGATGTGGAGGCGTCGTTCGTCGGCGAGTACCTGGACCGCGGCATCTTCGGCACCTCGCCCTTCGAGTCGATCGACCCGTACGGCGTCGGTGAGCTGGTGAAGATCGCCATCGAGAAGGGTCGCTCCGTGCGTCCCGACATCTCGCTCGGTGTCTGCGGCGAGCACGGAGGCGACCCCACGTCGATCCACTTCTTCGAGCAGGCGGGCCTCGACTACGTGTCGTGCTCACCGTTCCGCGTGCCGGTTGCGCGCCTCGAAGCCGGTCGCGCCTCGCTGGCCACCCGAGGCACCAAGCAGTCGGACACACGCTGACGAGTGAGGGCTCGCGAGCTTGCTCGCGGAGCCTGAGCGAGGAGGCGGTGTTGAGCGTGGCGAACACACGCTGACGAGTGAGGGCTCGCGAGCTTGCTCGCGGAGCCTGAGCAGCACATGCGGAGGGCGCCGCCGGGTCATCCCGGAGGCGCCCTCCGCATCTGCTTCGGGCAGAACGTGTGAACGCCACATGCAGGAGCTGTGGAGATGTGATGGAGATCGGTCCGCATCGATTGTGACCTCGTGTGGGCGCCGGTAGACCTTGATCTGCAACGGATTCCCGTTGCATCCCGGAGGAGGTCACCATGGCGGTCGGTTTCGTTCCACGGAGGTCGAGGTCCTGGTCCCGACGGCTCATCCTGTCCCGGCACCTCGTGCAGGCGGCCGTTGTGGGCTGGGTCGCCTGGCTCATCGGATCCAAGGCTGCTTCCGCGGATGCGGCGTCGCCGGAGGCCTTCTGTCCGTTCGGTGGCTTCGAGACGGCATGGACCTGGGTGACGACCGGGCGCACCGTCTCGCACGTCCACACATCGAACCTCGTGCTCGCGGCCGTGATCACCGTCCTCGCCTTGGCTGCGCGGGGCTTCTTCTGCGGCTGGGTGTGCCCGCTCGGCACCCTGCAGGAGGCCGTGACAGCCGGCGTGCGCATGGTCACGGGGCGCATCCCGGGCGCACGCAGGTCCGTGCGTCGCATCCGTGCTCGCGCGGCCTGGTGGCCCGCGCTGGACCGTGTCCTGCGCTTCGGCCGCTACGCGGTCCTCGTCTGGGCGTTGGCAGGTGCCGCGTTCACCGGTGCCATGGTGTTCCGTGCATACGATCCCTGGCGTGCGCTGCTCTCCGTCGCGGACTTCGAGATCAGCACCGGTGTCGTGGTGCTCTCGGCCGTTCTGCTCCTGAGCGCCCTGGTCGATCGTCCCTTCTGTCGCTATGCCTGCCCCTTGGGTGCGGCGCAGTCCCTGGTTGGCAGGTTCAGTCCGGTGGCCGTGCAGCGCGATTCCGCGGCCTGTCTGGGCTGCGAGATCTGCAACGCAGCCTGCCCCATGGGCATCGCGGTGAACGCGTGCACGCGTGTGAGTGATGCGGCCTGCATCGGCTGCCTGCAATGCGTGGCCGCCTGCCCCAGCCGCGACGCCCTGACCCTGAGCTTCAGCCTGCCCACGCGCGCGAAGCCGCAGCCCATCCAGGCGGCGACCGCGGCCGCCGCCATCCCGGAAGGCGCCCTCTCATGAGCGACATGCGCACACCACCAGCCAGCAGCCAGGCGATGCTCCGGATCCCGCGGAGTGCCAGCCCCGTCCGCACGCAGGCGGCACATCCCAGCAGACGGCTTCCGGTACTCGTGTATGTGGGCGGTTCCCTCCTGCTGGCGGCTGGGCTGATCGTCGGCGCGCAGGCTGTCGGCTGGTACGGCACCACGGGCAAGCTGGATGCGGGCACCGGTGAGCGCGTGGAACTCACCGCCGCGTCGACCTCGGCAGACATCAAGGGTTGGATGACGATCCAACAGTTCCTCGACGCCTTCCCTGTGACCAAGCAGGAACTCTTCACGCGGTTCGCCATCCCTGCCGGTACCGCGACCTCGCAGACCTTGGGCAGCCTGAAGGAGAACGGGGTGGGAACCCTGGACATCCCATCGCTGCGCGCCTGGGTGGACACACTCGCGTAGGGCGCTGTCCGCCCACCGACCACGATCGTCCGCCCTCCGGATCACGCCTCCGCTGGAAGGACGATGCGGAAGCTGAGTCCTCCCGAAGGATTCCTGGCGGCGGTCACCTCTCCGTGCTGCGCGTGGATCAGTTCACGCACGACCGCCAGGCCGATTCCGGAGCCCGAGACGTCACTGGCGGTCGCGCCGCGCCACAGGCGCTCGAACAGGTGCGGGAGCTCCGCGTCGGACACGCCCGGGCCGGTGTCATCGACGTTGATGACCACCGACGCGCCCTGGCGTGCCACCGCCACCGAAACGGCATCGCCGGCTCGGCAGTAGCGCGCCGCATTCGAGAGCAGGTTGCCGATGGCCTGGTGCAGACGGTCCACATCCACGCGCGCACGCAGCGACGGCTGCGTCTGCAAGCTGGGGACCACGCCAGCGGTCTCCAGCACCGGCAAGGCTTCGCGGAAGGCGGCAGCGACCACCAGGTCGACCTGCGCCGGGACGAGATGCATGGAGAGTGTTGCCGCCTCGGCGGCGGATAGCGCAGCGAGGTCCGAGACCACGCGCCCGAGCCGCACGCTCTGCGCGTGCAAAGCGGTGAGGCGGGCTGTGTCCGGCGGCACCAAACCATCCCGGATCTCCTCGAGCCCGGCCTGCAAGGCGGCCAGGGGAGTACGCAACTCGTGGGCCACATCGGCTGAGATCCGCTGGCGAGCCAGTTCGGAACGGACGACGTGGTTCGCGGTCGCGTCGAAGGAGCGGGCGAGCTCACCGAGTTCCCATCCGACGTTGGCGTCACGCGGGTCCGTGCGCGCGGAGCGGTCTCCGGCAGCGAAGCGTTGGGCCGCACTGGAGATGCGGAGGAGCGGCTGGGCGATGCGGCGGGAGACGAACCAGGCGAGGAGGAAGGCGGCGACGAGGGCGACGACAGCCGCTGCGATGATCCAGGTCCAGGCGATGGCGTCGGCGCCGCCGCTCACCGCGCTGTCGTAGCCGAGCGACACGGTTCCCGTCAGCACCCCCGCGACCACGACGTCTGCGGTGGTCCAGCGGTCACTCGAGGCGGCACCCAAGCCCATCTGCCCCCCGTTCATGGCTCCGGGAGCGCGCAGGGCGAACACGGGTCTCCCAGCCGCATCCCGGATCACGAGCCGCGCGGCCACGGCCTCCGCCGCTGCCGCGGGGCGCGTGAAGTCCACCCTCGACCAATCCCCGACGCTGCCGTAGGCCTTCGCGGTCTCAGCCGCCACCGCCTGGGCTGCGGCCCGTCGATCCGCCCGTTGGCTCGCGTCGATGCCCTTGGTGGTGCCGATCCAGGCGGCCGCGCTCAACGTGCCGATGGACGCGACGGCGACGAGCAGGAATGCGACAAGCAGGCGCTTGCCGAGCGGTCCCAGGCCCCGTTCACGCATCGCGGTGCCAGCCGAAGCGGTAGCCCACACCAAGCACGGTCATGATGATGTTGCCCTGGTCATCGCCGAGCTTGCGGCGGAGGTTCTTCACATGCGAGTCGATGGTGCGCTCGTAGCCGACGAACTCGTAGCCCCGTGCGCGGTTTACGAGTTCGGCGCGCGTGAACGCGCGACCCGGTCGCGAGGCGAAGGTCGTGAGCAGCGCCCACTCGGTGGGAGTGAGCTCCACCGGCGCTCCGTCGAGCAGCACCTCGTGACGACCCTCATCGATGACGAGCCGGCCATCGCCGAAGCGGATATCCGGCGCTGCTGCCGCCGCCGCCCCCCGATTGAGGACGGCGGCTACGCGAAGCACGACCTCCTGCGGACTGAAGGGCTTGGTCACGTAGTCATCCGCACCCTGCTGCAGTCCTCGGATGCGATCCTCGACACCGCTCCGGGCGGTGAGCGCAATGACCGGCATGTGCAGGCGGTGGGCGAGTGCCAGCAAGGCAAGCCCATCGATGTCCGGCAGACCCAGATCGAGCAGCACCAGGTCCGGAGTGAGCGATTCGATGTGATGGATCCCCTCGACGCCGACCGATGCCGTGACGACTGAGTGCCCCGCCCGCTCCAGGTAGCGACGCAGCAACTCGCGGATGTCGCGCTCGTCCTCCACCACCAAGACCGTCGCCATGTCCCAATCTTGGCAACCGCGTCCGTCGATCGCAGCGTTGTGGCGGAATCTCCACCGAACCTCCACATCTTCGGCATCACGCCTGCACATCGACGAGCGATCGTGTGCTCGCACGATCCAGGAAGGAAGGAGCAACCATGAAGAACTCCACGAAGGCGATTGCCGCGGCAGTC
>DAHWFQ010000143.1:0-5362 GCA_027324895.1 Actinomycetota bacterium
CACTGCCACCGAGACTGGCCTCGAGATCGCTTGGCGATCCGGTCCATTGCTCTCCGTTGGGGCAACGAGGTGGAACCATACGGGGGCGAATGACACAGGTCAAATTCGCCGGTCCCCCGGGTGTGTCACGCCCCGACGCGGACCCCTGCGATGTTCTTCCTGCCCCGACGGAGCACCAAGAATTCGTTGTGAATCAACAGGTTTTCGTCTGTCGGTGCATCGGCGTCAGCGACCTTGACGTTGCTGATGCTGAACCCGCCTTCGGCGATGATGCGGCGCGCCTCACCCTTGGACTTGCTGAGCCCGGTGACGACCAGGAGGTCGGCCGCGGACGGCAGCATGCCGGCGCTGCGGGCGATTTCGTGCAGTCCTGCTTCCAGCAAAGCGGCGGCCAGTGTCGCACGATTGATGGAACGCAATTCCCCGCCGCCGAAGAGGGCCGCGGCAGCGGCCTCTGCCTGCGCTGTGGCGTCCGAACCGTGGACCAGAGTCGTGACCTCGCGGGCGAGCGCCCGTTGCCCCTCACGCGCCTGTGGACGCTCTGCGGAGGCCGCCAGGAGCTGGGCGACCTCGTGGAACGGTCGCAGGGAGAAGATGTTCAGGAGTTGCGGCAGATCCCGGTCGTCGGCATTCAGCCAGAACTGGAAGAACGCGTACGGACTGGTCAGGTCGGCGCTCAGCCAGACCGTGCCTGATTCCGTCTTCCCGAACTTGGTGCCGTCCGCCTTGGTCACCAGGGGGGTGGTGAGCGCGTGGACCGTCACGCCCTCCACGCGCCGGATGAGGTCGGTTCCTGCGGTGATGTTGCCCCACTGGTCCGATCCGCCGGTCTGGAGCCTGCAGCCGTAGCGACGGTACAACTCGAGGTAGTCGAAGGACTGCAGCAGCTGGTAGCTGAACTCCGTGTACGAGATCCCGGTGCTGTTCAGGCGCGCGGACACCGCTTCGCGGTCGAGCATGCGGTTCACGCTGAAGTGCTTGCCGATGTCCCGCAGGAAGTCGATCGCGGTGACGTCCCTCGTCCAGTCGAAGTTGTTCACCATGGAGCACGCGTTGGGCCCGTCGAATTCGAAGAACTGCTCGAGTTGCGCCTTGATGTGCGCTTCCCATTCACGGACGATGTCGACCGGGTTGAGCGTGCGCTCAGCGGACATGCGGGGATCACCGATCAACCCCGTCGAGCCTCCCACGAGGGCCAGTGGCCGGTGGCCGGATCGCTGGAATCGCATCATGGTGACGATCTGCGCGAGGTTCCCCATGTGCAGTGATGGAGCGGTGGGGTCGAATCCGCAGTACATCGTGAGTTGGCCGGCTGCCAGGTCCTGGCGCAGAGCGCCGAGGTCCGTGGCGTTGGCCACCAGATCACGTTGGACGAGGTCGTCGAGTACCGCGGTTCGGGATTGCATGCCTGGATTCTTGCAGACGACCGGCTAGGTCAGGGCGGCGCGATCCGCGGCAAGGTCGCTGCGAAGCTGCGCCAACTGCTCGCGCACCCGCACAGGGGCCGTGCCACCGAAGGCGTTGCGGGAATCCAGCGATCCGTGCGTCGTGAGGACCGCTCGCACTGCGTGCGTGAGGTGGGGCGATATGGAGGCGAAGTCCTCGTCCGTGAGGTCCGACAGTTCCAGCTGGCGGGCCTCGGCATAGCGGACGCACGCGCCGGCCACCTCATGCGCTTCCCGGAACGGCACCCGCTGACGTACCAACCACTCTGCGATGTCGGTTGCCAAGGCGAAGCCCTCGGGGGCTGAGGCCGCCATCCGTTCGCGATCGAAGGTCAAGGTGGCGACCGAGCCGGTCAACGCGGGTAGGAGCAGGAGCAGCGTGTCCACGGTGTCGAACACCGGCTCCTTGTCCTCCTGGAGATCACGGTTGTAGCCGAAGGGCAGACCCTTGAGGGTGGTGAGCATGCCCGTGAGATTCCCCACCAGCCGGCCCGCCTTGCCGCGGGTCAGTTCTGCGATGTCGGGATTCTTCTTCTGCGGCATGATGCTGGAGCCCGTCGAGTAGCGATCGTCAAGGGTCGCCCAACCGAACTCACGTGACGCCCACAGGCAGATCTCCTCGCCCAGGCGCGACATGTGCAGCGCGGTCATGGAGCAGACGAAAAGGAATTCGGCGACGAAGTCACGGTCCGATGTGGCGTCGATGGAATTGGGCAGGGCGCCCCGGAAACCGAGCTCCAGCGCCACCGCCTGCGGGTCGAGGCCGAGTGACGATCCAGCGAGCGCGCCCGCGCCCATCGGCGAGTAGGCGTTGCGGCGGTCCCAGTCCACGAAGCGGCTCAGGTCGCGCCGCAAGGCGTGCCCGTGCTTGGCCAGTTCATGGCCGAACGACACCGGTTGCGCGTGCTGGAGGTGCGTGAAGCCGGGTGCTGCCGAATCAACATGGCGTTCAGCCTGCGTGACGATGGCATCGGCCAGGTCCAGGACGGCGGACTGCAGGGCGACGGCCGCGGAGCGCAGGTACAGGCGGAAATCGGTGGCCACCTGGTCGTTCCGGCTGCGGCCGGCCCGCAACTTGCCTCCCAGTTCGCTGCCCAACTTCTCCAGCAGCCCGCGTTCGAGCGCGGAGTGAACGTCCTCGTCCGATGCGATGGCCGTGAAGGTGCCCTCGCCGGCTTCCCGATCGAGTTCCTGCAGCGCATCGAGCATCCTCGTCAGCTCGCTGTCCGTGAGGAGTCCCGCAGCGTGCAGGACGCGTGCGTGCGCACGGCTCTGCTGCAGGTCGTAGGGCGCCAGGCGCCAGTCGAACTGCACCGATCTGCTGAGCAGCGCCATGGCATCCGCGGGACCATCCGCGAACCTGCCGCCCCAAAGTCGCGTTGCCTCGGTCACGATCCCACCCTCAGACGCCTGCGCTGCACGAGCGCTTCCAGTTGCCGGGCCAATTCAAGCCCACCCATGGCCGCTCGCGAGACCACCATGACCGTGTCGTCGCCGGCGAGGGTCCCGATCACCTCGTGCATGCCGGCGCGATCGAGCGCCGACGCCAGGTAGTGCGCAGCCCCGGGGCGGGTGCGTACGACTGCGATGTTGGCGGAGCCGTCGACCCCCACGATGACGTCCGTGGCCACCCGCTGCAGACGGGTCAACGCCTCCGCGTCCAGGGCGAAGACCGGCGTGGAGTCGGGGTCACCGTCCTGAGGTATCGCGTACACCGAGAGACCGTGGTCGTCGGCGATCTTGGTCGCCCGCAGCTGGTCCAAATCGCGGGAGAGCGTGGCCTGGGTCACCGCGAACCCCTCCACCGCAAGCATCGACCGGAGCTCGTCCTGTGTGTGGACGCGACAGGTGGTGAGGATGTCGGTGATGCGCTGATGCCGCGCTGCCTTGGAACTCAGCGACATCACGTCACCGCCGCGAGTGCCGCGCCGAACGCGGATACGAACGCCGACACCTCTGCCTCACCGATGATCAACGGCGGGGCGAGACGGATGACATCGGGCTTCGCTGCGTTGATGATGAAGCCCCGTTCCCGCATATCGGATTCCAGTTGGGACGCGATCGGTGCACCGAGCACGATGCCGATCCAGAGCCCGGGACCGCGGACCTGCCGGACGTGCGGCGATCCCAGGGCCGACACACCCGCTCGCAGCTGCTCCCCTCGTGCGCGCGCATTCGCGAGCAGGCCATCGCGCTCGATGACGTCGATGACGGTGAGGGCTGCCGCACAGGAAACGGGATTGCCGCCGAAGGTGGTGCCATGGTCGCCGGGTCGCAGTGCCGTACGCGCAGGCCCGGTGGCAAGCACGGCACCGAGTGGCAGGCCACCCGCGATGCCCTTCGCCAGCGTCATGACATCCGGGGTGATCCCGGCAGCCGTCGATGCGAACCACTGCCCGGTGCGCCCGATGCCGGATTGCACCTCATCGACGATGAGCAGGGCCGCGTGGCGCGTGGCCAGATCGCGAGCCAGCCCCAGGAAACCCGGTGGCGCTTCCACGACGCCGTTCTCCCCTTGCGCGGGCTCCACGATGAGGGCGACGACGTCGTCCCCCATGGCGGCTTCCAGCGCGTTCTCGCTGCCGAATTCCACGAACGTCACCGAGTGGCCGAAGGGGGCGAAGGGGTCGCGTTTCGCCGGATTCCCGGTGACGGCAAGCGCACCCATGGTGCGACCGTGGAAGCTGCCGGTCATGGCCACGATGCGCTGCTTGCCACCGTCCGGCATCGCCTCGTAGCCATAGCGTCGGGCGATCTTCAGCGCGGCCTCGTTGGCCGTGGCGCCGTCCTGCGCGAAGAACACGCGAGCGTCCCACCCGGTGAGCGCCACCAGGCGCTCGGCGAGTTGCACGCCCTGGGGATGGATGGCGAGATTGCTCGTGTGGATGAGTTGCGCCGCCTGCGCAGCGATCGCGGCAGCGAGGTCGGGGTGACCGTGGCCGAGCGAACTCACGGCGATGCCGCCCAGGAAGTCGAGGTACGCGCGGCCGTCGGCATCGAGCACCTGCATCCCTCGGCCACTGACGATGGCCATGGGCGGGGTGCCGTAGTTGCCGAGCATGACGCTGTCCCAACGCGCCTGCCATTGTCGGTTCGTCGTCATAGTGGTCGCACCATGGTCCCGATGCCCTCGTCGGTGAACATCTCCAGGAGCATGCCGTGCGGGATGCGCCCATCGATGACGTGGGCACGCGGAACCCCACCGTCGATGGCGCGCACGCAGGCCTCCATCTTCGGCACCATGCCCGATTCCAGTGTCGGCAGAAGCGCACGCAACTGCTCGACGGCGATGCGACGAACGATCGACGAGCGATCCGGCCAATCGCGGTACAGCCCCTCCACATCGGTGAGGACGACCAGCTTCTCCGCTCGCAGCCCTACCGCGATGGCAGCGGCAGCGGAGTCGGCGTTGACGTTCAGGAGCTGGCCGTTCCGATCATGTGCCACTGTGCTCACGACCGGAATCCAGCCGTCGTTCAGGATCTCGAGCAGCAGTTCGGGCCGCACCTCGACGACGTCACCGACCAGGCCGATGTCCGTCGGCACGCCGTCAACCAGCACGTCGCGGCGCTCGGCGATGAGCATGTGGGAGTCCTCCCCTGACGCGCCGACGGCGAAGGAATCGTTCTCGTTCAACAGCGATACCAACTCTCGCTGCACCTGGCCCGTGAGCACCATGCGCACGACCTCCATGACCTCGGGCGTCGTAACCCGGTAGCCACCGGCGAACTCGCTCTGGATGCCCAGCCGGGTCAGCATGCTGCTGATCTGCGGTCCCCCACCGTGGACCACGACGGGACGCAGACCCGCCAGGCGCAGGAAGAGGATGTCCTCGGCGAAGGCGCGTTTCAGGTCCTCGTCGACCATGGCGTTGCCACCGTACTTGATGACGACCGTGGCCCCGTTGAAGCGCCGCA
>DAHWFQ010000171.1:0-11093 GCA_027324895.1 Actinomycetota bacterium
GTTCAGCGATCTTCGTGTTCGGCACGCCCTCCGCGGCAAGCCTGCGGATCAAAGCCCAGTCTTCCAAAGTGATCACTCCCCAATCGTTGAGTGTTCACTTTTCACCGTCGAAACTGTTCAGTTTTCGACCGTCGTCGACACCTGTGAACTTCATCGTATCAACGTGAGGTTCAGACTGGCGTTCCGCACAACCTGTGGACAAGTTGTTGAGAACCGCGGGATGAGGTAGGGCCTTCGACCCTAGATGCACAGTGAGCGCATGCGACTGCGATCTTCATCCATAGGTTATCCACAGCTCGGCCGCGTGATTCCCGCGTATTTCGTGCGTGAATCGGGCCGGTTTCCGATGTTGTCCACATATCCAGAGTGCCTATGACGATGACGAACTCTTTGAATCCTCGGCAAACCACGCACCGAAAAGCCTGGCCCTGCTGTGGATGGTGCTGTGCAGATCTGCTCGTCAGGGACGGCTGGTGGCACGGATCCGCTGGGTGAGGTCGGCCACCTGGTTGTACAGGCTGCGCCGTTCGGCCATGAGCTGCCGCACCTTCCGGTCGGCGTGCATGACCGTGGTGTGATCCCGGCCACCGAACTGCTGGCCGATCTTCGGCAGGGAGAGGTCGGTGAGTTCGCGGCACAGGTACATGGCGATCTGACGGGCGGTCACCAGGACCCGGGAGCGCGAACTGCCGCAGAGGTCCTCCATGGTGACGCCGTAGTAGACCGCCGTCTGCTCCATGATCTGCTTGGCCGTGATCTCGGGGCCCACGGGATCGGGGATGAGGTCCTTGAGGACGATCTCGGCCAGACCGAGATCGACCGGCTGCCGATTGAGATTGGCGAAGGCCGTGACGCGGATGAGCGCGCCCTCCAACTCTCGGATGTTCGTGGAGATCTTGGAGCCGATGAACTCCAGTACCTCAGGTGGCACGGTCAGTCGCTCCTGCAACGTCTTCTTGCGCAGGATGGCGATCCGTGTCTCCAGGTCCGGCGGCTGGATATCGGTGATGAGTCCCCATTCGAAGCGTGAGCGCATGCGATCCTCGAAGTTCGGGAGCTGCTTCGGGGGGAGGTCCGAGGTGACGACGATCTGCTTGTTGGCGTTGTGCAACGTGTTGAAGGTGTGGAAGAACTCCTCAAGGGTCTGCGTCTTGCCGCCGAGGAACTGGATGTCGTCGACCAGCAGCACGTCGATATCGCGGTACTTGCGCTGGAAGGCAGCGGCCTTGTCGTCGCGAATGGAGTTGATGAACTCGTTCGTGAACTCCTCCGAGCTCACATAGCGGACCCGGACGCCCTTCCACAGGCTGCGCGCATAGTGACCGATGGCGTGGAGCAGGTGGGTCTTGCCCAGTCCGGATTCGCCGTAGATGAAGAGCGGGTTGTAGGCCTTGGCGATCTGCTCGGCAACGGCGACCGCTGCCGCATGTGCGAAGCGGTTGCTGGAACCGATGACGAAGGTGTCGAAGGTGTATTTCGGGTTGAGTCGGGTGCCGTCATCCGTCTTCGGCGTCGGCGAGCCCGAACCGGGGCGGACGACCTCGAGCGGTTCGACGTCTTGATCGGCCAAGGCGTAAGTGGAGTCCGCCTGTACGTCGGCCTCCTGGTCATCGACCTTCTGGGCATTCTCGGGGTCGACGATGACGTGCATGGTGATGGGCTCGCCGAGTATCTGCAGGAGTGCCTGCTCGATGTTCGGACGCAGGCGGGTCTCGAGGATGTCCTTCGTGAAGTCGTTGGGAACCGCGATCACCAGCTGATGGGCGACCACGGTCAACGCTCGCGCCAGGCCGATGAAGGCGCGGTCCTGGGAGGTGAGCTCCGCGATGGGAGGACTGGACAGCACGGAGGCCCAGGTTTCTGCTTCCATGGGTTGCTCCCGACTGCCAGTACACATGTTGTCCACAGTTGTGGACCACTCAGCGCATGGACCCTAGCCGCGACCCTCACGGCAAAACAAGACTTATCCACAGGAAGGGGCATCGGTCCCTGTGGCCCCTGTGAGCAGAGTGATCTTGACGATATCGCGGCCCCTTGCCGGCCATGTGGCCCCGGCGATATACGCGCGCGACGCCGCTGGTTTGACCCGCGACGTCCACATTCCGTACCGTCTGTCCTTCGACGGCCATCGTCGTCAGGAACTTCCCCCGAATCACCGGAGCACGTCGTGAAGCGCACATACCAGCCGAACAATCGCAAGCGTCACAAGAAGCACGGCTTCCGTCTGCGCATGCGCACCCGCGCCGGTCGTGCCATCCTCTCGGCCCGCCGCAGCAAGGGCCGCCACGAGATCGCGGTCTGAGTGCTCGCGCAACCACATCGGTTGCGTTCCTCAGCCGATCTCAGGCTCGTGATGCGTCGCGGTCGGCGCGTCTCCTCCCCACATCTCGTCCTGCACTTCATGACCCGTCCGGACCCTCTGGTGTCCCGGGCGGGTTTTGTTGTCGGCAAACTCGTCGGCAACTCCGTGCACCGGCATCGCGTGATCCGGCAACTGCGCCACCTGTTGGCACCCCGTCTGGCGTCCCTGCCGGCCGGCACCGACCTGGTGATTCGCGCCCTTGCCGGTGCGCACGGCGCGGACCTCGAGCGTGAGGTCGACGAATTGTTGAGCCGGGCCGGGCTCCATGCGTAGGGCCTGGGAGATCCTCTGGGTGCGTGGTTTGGGCTGGGCCCTGTCGATGATCCTGATCGCGCCCATACGGCTCTACCAATGGACGATCTCACCCATGCTCGGTGACGTGTGCCGCTACCACCCGTCCTGCTCTCGCTACGCCGTGGGGGCCTTGCGGACGCATGGACCACTCAAGGGGCTTACGCTTGCGTCCTATCGGCTCGTGCGCTGCACGCCCTTCACGCGGGGTGGCCTCGATCCGGTACCACCACGCGGCATGTGGCGGCCCACGATCTACCCTGACGGCCGTCCCAGACAGACAACCACCGGAGCCTGAACGTGTTCATCCTCGATTGGCTGCGCATCGCGGTCTCCTGGGTCCTTGTCCAGTTCCACGCCGCCTTCGCGCCTGTGTTCGGCCGTGACAGCGGCATCACCTGGGCGCTTTCCATCGTGGGCTTGGTATTGCTCATCCGAATCGGCCTCATCCCCCTGTTCGTGAAGCAGATCCGGGCCCAGCGCAATCTCCAGATCATCCAGCCGCGGATGAAGGAGATCCAGGAGAAGTACGCGGGCGATCGCGAGCGCCAGTCGCAGGAAATGATGAAGATCTACCGGGAGACGGGGACCAACCCGCTCTCGTCCTGCTTGCCGATCCTCCTGCAATCGCCGATCTTCTTCGCCCTCTTCTCGGTGCTGCAGGGTCTGTCGAACGGCCGTCCACAGGGCGTGTTCCAGTGGAGTGCGTACAGCGGCCTCCTGCACAGCGCCGGCTCGGCGTCGATCTTCTCGGTCCCCCTGCACTCCACCTTCAAGGACGCTGGCCAGACCCCGAATCCGACGGCGACCTCGATCCTCGCGGCCACGCTCGTCGTGCTCATGACCCTGACGACGTTCCTGACCCAACGTCAGCTCATGGTGAAGAACGTGGCTGCCGACAACCCGATGGTGCAGCAGCAGAAGATGATGATGTACATCTTCCCGTTCATGTTCGCCATCGGCGGTTTCGGTTTCCCCATCGGCGTCCTCATCTACTGGCTCGTCTCCAACCTGTGGACCATGGGCCAGCAGTTCTGGGTGATTCGCAACAGCCCAGCACCCGGTACGCCTGCCTACGAGGCATGGGAGGCCCGCCAGCGGGCCAAGGGCAAGCTCGAGACGCCGGAGACGCCGCCGCCGGCTCCCGCCGCGCCGCGGGTGCAGCCCAAGAAGCAGAGCCGAAACCAACGCAAGAAGCAGAACCCGAACGACCAAGCCAAGTAAGACCACAGCGGCCGCCGTGGCCGCAGTCAGTGGAAGGAAGCACATGTCCGAGAAGTCAACGGAAGCACTGGAACGCGAAGGCGACATCGCCGCCGACTACCTGGAGGCGCTGCTCGACATCGCCGATCTCGATGGCGACATCGACATGGATGTCGAAGGTGAACGTGCCATCGTGAGCATCACCGGCGGCAACCTCGAGCACCTCGTGGGTCAGCGCGGCGCCACCCTCGATGCCCTACAGGAGCTCACGCGCCTGGCCGTGACGCGGGAGACCGGTGAGCGATCGCGGCTCATGCTGGACGTCGGCGGCCACCGTGCTGAACGCCGCAAGGAATTGACCGAAATCGGGACAAAAGCCGCAGAAGACGCGAAGGCGAGCGGCCAGCCCGTGAAGTTGAAGGCGATGAATCCCTTCGAGCGCAAGATCGTGCACGATGCGGTGGCAGCGGCGGGCGCGGTGTCGTCCTCTGAGGGCGAGGAGCCCAACCGCCGGGTCGTCGTGACCGCGGAGTGACTTCTGACGTTTCACGTGAAACCCCAGCGTTTCCCGAACGCTGGGGTTTTGCTCTGCCTGAACTGCGGCGCTACGAGCACCGACTGGCAACCGTGGGTACCGAGTGGGGGCTCATCGGTCCTCGTGAGGTGGAACGCCTGTGGGAACGGCACATCCTGAATTCCGCCCTCATCGAATCGTTGGTCCCGGTGGGATCGCACGTCATCGACGTGGGATCGGGTGCCGGCCTCCCAGGCATCCCCTTGGCCCTGGTCCGGCCCGACCTGCAGGTCACGCTGCTGGAACCCCTCCTCCGCCGCTCGCTCTTCCTGCGGGAGACGGTCGTGGAGTTGGGGCTGACGGATCGGGTATCTGTGGTCCGGGGCCGAGCGGAGGACCGACTGGTGCCGCCAGCGAGGATCGTCACCGCCCGCGCCGTCGCGGCCCTGGACAAACTCCTCGGCTGGTGCTGGCCCTTGGTGGCACCCGATGGGCAACTCGTCGCGCTCAAAGGGGAACGTGCCCAGGCGGAGGTCGACGAGGCTGCCCCGCGATTGAAGAAACTCGGCCTGACGGCCACGATACGCACGGTGGGCGGCACGACGGCCGTCATCGTCGGGAAGCAGTGAGGGCATGGACGTTTCACGTGAAACACGCGTCCTGACGGTGGCCAATCAGAAGGGCGGCGTCGGGAAGACCACGTCGACGGTCAATCTCGCCGCTGCCTTGGCGCTGGAGGGGTTCCACGTGCTCGTCGTTGACCTCGACCCCCAAGGCAATGCCTCCACGGCACTCGACGTGCCCCATCAGACCGGCACCCCCGATGTGTACCGGGCGCTCGTCGAAGGTGCAGCCCTGGCGGACGTGGTGGTGCCCGTCACCGCCGTGCCCGGTCTGACCTGTGCGCCAGCGACCATCGATCTGGCGGGCGCCGAGATCGAGTTGGTGAGCCTGATCGCACGCGAGCACCGCCTCAAGCGTTCCCTCGACGACTACCTCGTCACCTACCAAGCGACCCATGATCGGCCGCTCGACTTCGTGCTCATCGACTGCCCACCCAGCCTGGGCCTGCTCACCGTGAACGCCTTGGTCGCGGCCAATGAGGTGCTCATCCCCATCCAATGCGAGTACTACGCGCTCGAAGGGCTCGGCCAACTCCTGAAGACGGTCGAGCTGATCCGCAGCCAACTCAACCCTGCGCTCGTGGTGTCGACCATCCTGCTCACCATGTACGACGCCCGCACCCGACTGTCCCAGGACGTCGCCGGAGAGGTCCGCGCGCATTTCGGCGGCAAGGTGCTGCACACCGTGGTGCCGCGGTCGGTGCGCGTGTCCGAGGCGCCTGCGCGGCACCAGACGGTGCTCCAGTACGATCCCGGCTCGCCCGGCTCCCTCTCCTACCGGGAGGCGGCGCGAGAGATGACGGCGGGGGTGCGCGCATGAGCGCCACGCGTCGAGCCGGTTTGGGCATGGGCCTGGGTGCACTCATTCCCACGGCCGAGGTGACCGCCGCCGTCCCCGGTGCCGACGCGACGAATACCGGTGCAATCTACGCAGAATTAGACATATCCGACATTTCACCCAACCCACGGCAGCCTCGCACGGTGTTCGACGAGGACGCCCTGGCCGAACTCGTGTACTCCATCCGGGAGATCGGCCTGCTGCAGCCGGTGGTGGTGAGGCGGCGCGACCATGGCAGGTTCGAGCTGGTGGCCGGTGAGCGTCGTCTGCGCGCCTCCCAATTGGCGGGACGCACGACCATCCCCGCCATCATCCGGGAGACCGCCGACGAGGTGATGCTGCGGGATGCACTGCTCGAGAACCTGCATCGCGCGCAACTCAACCCGCTGGAGGAGGCCGCCGCCTACCAGCAGATGCTCGACGACTTCGGCTGCACCCAGGACGAGCTCTCGAGCCGCATTGGGCGCTCCCGTCCCCAGGTGAGCAACACCCTGCGCCTGCTCAAGCTGCCACCCGCGGTGCAGCGGCGAGTGGCCGCGGGGGTGCTGAGCGCCGGCCATGCACGTGCCCTGCTGGGACTGCCCGACGCGGCCGCCATGGAGGCACTGGCGACACGCATCGTCGCCGAGGGCCTGTCTGTGCGCACGACGGAGGAGCTCGTCGCGGTCGGGGGCAAGCCGGAGAGGAAGCCTCGGGCGCGCAGGGGGCGGATCACCGCGCCGGGTCTGCTGGAACTCTCCGATCGACTGAGCGATCGTCTGGACACCCGGGTGAAGATCGACATGGGTCGCAACAAGGGAACGGTGGCCATCGAGTTCGCCACCACCGGAGACCTCAAGCGCATCGTCGACCTCATCGATCGCGACTGACGCATGGGCATCCGACTGCTTGCCACCGATCTCGATGGCACCTTCCTCGGCCATGACGGCCTTGTTTCCCAAGGGAATCTGCGCGCCTTGAACATCGCGCGTGAAGCGGGGCTGGACGTCATGTTCGTCACCGGACGACCCCCGCGCTGGCTTCCCGGCGTCATCGAGCAGACCAGCTTCGCCGGCTACATCGTGTCTGCGAATGGCGGCATCATCGTGGATGCGCGGCGGCGCGAGATCATCCGGACCTTCCCCATGCGCACGGTCGACGCTGCAACTGCGATCGACCGCATGCTCGAGGCCATCCCCGGTCTCGAGTTCGGTGTGGAGCGATCACAAGTCGGCATGCGACTGGCCGAGCCGAATGATGCTCACGTGCCGCGTCCGGCCGCGGAATCGTCACCGAACGGCGAGTTCGTGATGACGCCCGGCTATCGCTCGAGCGGACCCGTCGATGCCTCGATTCCCGTTGGCCCCATTCACGAATTGATCACTGGTGACCGGGCCGTGAAGATCGTGGCACGCCCTCCGCTGGGCGATATGCGTGATGCCGATGCGTTGCTCGCGATCCTCGACCGCGCTGTGGATGGGCTCATCCAGGCGACGCATTCCAACATCTACGACGTGCTCATCGAGTTCTCCGCGGCCGGAGTGACCAAGGGCTCGACGCTTGCGAAGCTCGCAACCGAGCTCGGGTACGCGCCGGACGAGGTGGCTGCCGTCGGTGACATGCCGAACGACGCCTCGATGCTGCAGTGGGTGGGCAACCCCTTCGTCGTCGCGAATGCGCATGCATCGCTGCTCGAGCAATTCGGAAATGTGTTGGCACGCAACGACGAAGACGCGGTCGGACAGTTGCTCATCGAGCTTGCGGGCGCGCTCTGATCCCTGGCTGCGGCAGGCCCGACCGAACCGTCGGACAGCGCACTTAAGTGGCCAATGGGGACCCGACGTCCCTATGGGCGGAGGAACTCCCGGCCGCCCAGGTAGGGCCGCAGGGCTTCCGGTATGCGGACCGAGCCATCCGCCTGTTGGTGGTTCTCGAAGATGGCGACGATCGTGCGCGTGATCGCCACCAAGGTGCCGTTGAGGGTAGCCACCGGGCGCGTGCCCTCGTTGTCCTTCATGCGCACACGCAGGCGGCGAGACTGGAAGGTCGTGCAGTTCGAGGTCGAGGTGAGTTCGCGGTACTTCTCCTGGGACGGGATCCAGGCCTCGCAGTCGTACTTGCGGATCGCGGAGGAACCCAGGTCGCCGGCGGCGACGTCAATGACGCGGTAGGGGACCTCAACGGCTTCGAGGAAGTCCTTCTCGAACCGCAGGATGTCGAGATGGCGCTGCTCGGCCTCGGCGGGGTCGCAGAAGATGAACATCTCCACCTTGTCGAACCAGTGCACGCGGAAGATGCCCTTGGTGTCCTTGCCAGCAGCACCCGCCTCGCGGCGGAAGCAGGGCGAGTAACCGACATACTGGCGAGGCAGGCTGCTGGCTTCGAGGATCTCATCCATGTGCAGCGCCGCCAGCGGCACCTCACTGGTGCCGACCAGATACAGGTCGTCGGCCTCGAGGCGGTACACGTTCTCCGCAGCCTGGCCGAGGAAACCGGTGCCTTCCATGGCCGCCGGGCGAACGAGTGCCGGTGGGATCACGGGGG
This sequence comes from Actinomycetota bacterium, assembly GCA_027324895.1. Lineage (GTDB taxonomy): Bacteria > Actinomycetota > Actinomycetes > S36-B12 > UBA5976 > JAKALQ01. Next base: position 8,355 of record DAHWFQ010000171.1, read on the forward strand.
TGAAGCCGTTCTTGAGGGCCTGCGCGATCGCCAACTGCACGAGGGCGAACTCGAGCAGTGCTCCATCGCCGGTCAGGTAGTAGAAGCGGGAGCCCGAGACCTTGGCGCCGCGTTCCACATCGATGGCCTTGAGCGCGCTGCCGATCTCCAGATGATCTCTGACGGTGAGCCCTTCCGCGGTGAAATCACGCGGTGTACCGACGTGTTCCAGCACGACGTAGTCGTCCTCGCCGCCGACCGGTGCGTCCGGGTGCACGACGTTGGAGAAATCCTTGAGGAGCACATCCAGCGCCTCATCCGCCTCGCGCATGTGCTGCTCGGCGGCCGAGACCTCCTCGGCCAGCGTCGAGGCGCGCGCCATCAGCGCCTCGAGTTCGGCCTGCCTGGAACTGTCACCCTGCTTCACTGCACCCTGCAGCGGCCCGATCTGCTTGCCGAGCGTCTTCTGCTCGTTGCGCAGGCCGTCATAGGCGGAGACGGCGGCGCGGCGGGAGGTGTCGGCGGCCAGGGCCTCGTCGACCAGTTCGACGCGCTCTCCGCGGGCGCGTTGGGAGGCCCGAACCAGGTCCGGTTGTTCACGCAGGAGGGCGATGTCAATCACAGGGGAAGCGTAGCCAAGGGGGTGCACGGCGGGTGCGGGCCAAGGACTTCGGGATCAGCGGGCGCCGGATACCGCCCAACTGTGAAGAGCGTGTGCGTTTCCGTGCAAGCCTTGCCGGTGCAGGACCCGGAGGCGAGGATCAAGACATGAAGAAAATGTTCATTGGTGTGGCCGTCGGCACGTTGATCGGCATCGGCATCGTGGGCATGCCGGCAGAGGCCGGTCCGTCGGTCGTCGGCTCCATCACGGTGACGGGCACGGGATCCATGAAGCTCAATCGTGATCAGGCCACGACGAGTCTCTCCGTCTCCTACCTGGCCTCCACGGCGAAGGACGCCATGGCCCAGGCCACTGACACCTACAACACGGTACGCGCCGCCATCCTGGCTGCCGGCGTCAAGGCCGAGAACCTCACCACGACCGGTGTCTCGCTCTACCCGGAGTACGACTACAACGTCGTCGGCAAGACCGGTTCCCCGGTGCTCAAGGGCTACCGTGCCAACCTGTCGATCAGCGTCGTCAGCACGGTGCCGCTTGCGGCGAGCGTGCTCGACACAGCCGTGCGCATCGGCGGTGACGCGGTGCAGATCGGCGGCGTGAGTTTCGATGTCGCCAACCCGGATGCCGTGACCGATACCTCGCGCACGCGCGCGGTCGCCAACGCGAAGCTCAAGGCAAGGAACTACGCGGATGCGCTGGGCGAGAAGCTGGGTCGAGCCACCAAGGTGGTGGAGACACAGGCAGCCGTACCGGTGCCGATCTACTACACGAGGGCAGCATCCTCGGGAGCAGTGAATACGACCGTGGACATGGATCCGGGCACGCAGAAGGCCACATCCAGCGTCACGATCACCTTCGAGCTGCTGGGGTAGCCGCTGCATCACAGGGCGATGTGTCTGCGGAGGTGGGCATGTCATTCGTCGATCGCGTCGACGCGGGACGACAACTCGGCGCCGCATTGCAGGGCTATGCAGGCGCACATCCCGTGGTCGTGGGGCTCCCTCGGGGTGGTGTGCCCGTGGCACGTGAGGTGGCCCGCGCGCTACACGCCAGGTTGGACGTCATCGTCGTGCGCAAGATCGGGGTCCCCGGTCATGAGGAACTGGGCCTGGGCGCCCTCTCCGAGGATGGGGTCGTCGTCTTCAACGACGACGTACGCGCCTCGGCACGGGTCCCCGCACGCGACCTGGAGGCCGCCCTCGGGCGGGAGCGGGCCAACCTGCAACGGCGCCTGGTACGGATCCGCGCCACCGTCCCGCGCGCCGACATCGCGGGCCGGACCGTCATCATCGTCGACGACGGGGTGGCCACGGGGATCGATGCCCGCGCCGCCTGCCGAGTCGCCCGGGGACGTGGTGCGAGTCAGGTGGTGATCGCCACTCCCGTGGCGCCTGACGACTGGCGCGCGCGACTGTCCGGCGAGGCGGATGCGTACGTGGCGGTCGAGGAGAGCCCGTACTTCACCGCGGTCGGTCAGTTCTACGAGGACTTCGCGCCCACCTCGGATGAGGAGGTGCTGGAATGCTTGCAACCGGCGTCATGATCCGCAGCCAGGGCGTCGATCTGGCTGGCGAGCTGAGCGTCCCGCCGAACGCCACCCGGCTCGTGGTGTTCGTGCACGGCAGCGGGAGCGGCCGCATGAGCCCACGGAACCGACGGGTGGCACATGCGCTCAATCGAGCGGGCTTCGCCACGCTCCTCTTCGACCTGTTGGCCGAGGCTGAGGAGGGGGCCCGGGCGGCAGTCTTCGACATCCCCCTGCTGGCCTCGCGCCTGGACGGCGTGCTCAGCTGGCTGGCGAACCGCGTGGACGTCGGCTCCATGGTCGTGGGCCTGTTCGGCGCCAGCACCGGCGCTGCTGCAGCGCTCACCAGCGCCGCGGAACCGGGCGCGAGCATTGGCGCCGTGGTCTCCAGGGGTGGCCGTCCCGACCTGGCAGCGGCGGCGCTGCCACAGGTGACGGCGCCCACACTGCTCGTCGTCGGAGGCGACGACGGGGTGGTGCTCGAGCTGAACCGCTCGGCTGCGGATCTGCTGCGCTGTGAGCACCGGTTGGTCGTCGTGCCTGGGGCCACGCACCTCTTCGAGGGGCCCGGAGCCCTGGAAGCGGTCTCGGTGGAGGCGATTCGCTGGTTCGA
>DAHWFQ010000173.1:0-9021 GCA_027324895.1 Actinomycetota bacterium
GGAAGAGCTCGCGGAAGCCCTCAGCGAACACCAGTCCCACATTCCGGGAGGCGCCTCCGGCCAGGGTCCGGGCGGCGGTGTTCACCGAGTAGCCGGTGCGACGGATCGCTGCCTGCACGGCCCTGGCTATCTCCGGGTCCACCGACGACCGGCCGTTCACGACTCGGGACACCGTGGCGCGGGAGTAGCCACTTGCGAGGGCCACATCCTCCAGGGTCACGGGCTTGCGGGTCTTCGTCATGGGTCTCCTCCGAGGCCATTCTGCTGCATTCCCGGAGGCGTCGAGAGAGCGCTCTCCGCTTGTGATGCAATCGTTATTCAGGCGCGCGCACGTCGTCACCCCGATCGTGGTAGAAATGGCCCACTTGCCAGAGAGCGCTCTCTCGAAGGAGATCACATGCTCACGCCCACCCCCGCGGATCACTTCACCTTCGGCCTTTGGACGGTTGGCTGGCAGGGCGTCGATCCCTTCGGCTCCGCCATCCGACCCGCCCTCGATCCCGTCGTCTCGGTGGAGCGGCTCGCCGAGCTCGGCGCCTACGGTGTCACCTTCCACGATGACGACCTCTTCCCCTTCGGGGCGGACGTGGCCACCCGCCAGGGTCACATCGACCGCTTCAAGGAAGCCTTGGACCGCACCGGCATGAAGGTGCCCATGGTCACCACCAACCTCTTCTCGCACCCCATCTTCAAGGACGGCGGATTCACCTCGAACAACCGCGATGTCCGTCGCTTCGCGCTCGCCAAGGTCATGCGCAACATGGACCTGGCGGCGGAGCTGGGTGCCGGGATCTACGTGTTCTGGGGCGGCCGCGAGGGCTCCGAGGTGGATTCCGCCAAGGACGTACGTGCCGCGCTCGCCCGGTACAAGGAGGGCATGGACCTGCTCTGCCAGTACTCGATCGACAAGGGCTACGGCCTGAAGTTCGCCATCGAGCCCAAGCCCAACGAGCCCCGCGGCGACATCCTGCTCCCCACCGTGGGCCACGCGCTCGCCTTCATCAACGAACTCGAGCACCCCGAGATGGTCGGTCTGAACCCGGAGACGGGCCACGAGCAGATGGCGGGCCTGAACTTCGTGCACGGCATCGCCCAGGCGCTGTGGCATGGCAAGCTCTTCCACATCGACCTCAACGGCCAGCGCGGCATCAAGTTCGACCAGGACCTCATCTTCGGCCACGGCGACCTCACGAGCGCCTTCTTCCTCGTCGACCTCCTGGAGTCCACCGGCTACACCGGCATGCGCCACTTCGACTACAAGCCACTGCGCGCGGAGGACGGCGACGGTGTGTGGGACTCGGCAGCCGCGAACATGCGGACCTACCTGCTGCTCAAGGAGCGCGCACTCGCGTTCCGCGCCGATCCCGAGGTGCAGGCAGCCATGGTGCGCAGCGGTCTCGACACCCTCGCTACGCCGACCCTCGCACCCGGTGAGACCTACGCCGACCTGCCGGGCGTCTACGACTACGACGTCGACGCCATCGCGGCGAAGGGCTACGGTTTCGTGGCATTGCAGCAACTCGCGCTCGAGCACCTGCTGGGCGCCCGCTAGGAGAATCAATGACACTCGTTGCCGGCATCGACTCGTCGACGCAATCCTGCAAGGTCATCGTCTGCGATGCCGGCACGGGGCAGATCGTTCGCAGGGGGCGCGCTTCGCACCCCGAGGGCACCTCGTGCCCACCGCTCGCCTGGGTGCAGGCGATGCACGCCGCCATCGTCGAGGCGGGCGGCCTGAACGACGTGGCCGCGGTGGCCGTGGGCGGTCAGCAGCACGGCATGGTGGCGCTGGATGCCGAGGGCAACGTGGTGCGCGACGCCCTGCTCTGGAACGACACGCGCAGTGCCGCTGCCGCTGAGGACCTGATCGCGGAGCTGGGCGGCGGACAGGCCTGGGCGGATGCCGTGGGTGTCGTGCCGGTGGCATCGTTCACGAACACCAAGTTGCGCTGGCTGCGAGACCATGAGCCGGAGAACGCGGCGCGGGTCGCAGCCGTGTGCCTCCCGCACGACTACCTCACCTGGCACCTGCTCGGTGCGGACAGTTTCGACCTGCTCACCACCGACCGCTCCGACGCGTCGGGCACCGGCTACTGGTCATCGATCACCAACAAGTACCGGTTCGACCTGTTGGAGCTCGCCTTCGGTCGGCGCATCGCCCTGCCCCGTGTCATCGAGCCCCGCGGGATCGCGGGCACCATGCCCAATGGCGCGGTGGTGGCTGCGGGTGCAGGTGACAACGCGGGCGCGGCCTTCGGGCTGGGTGCGCAGTTGGGCGACGTCGTCATGTCGATCGGCACCTCGGGGGTCATGACCGCCATCGCTCCCTCGCCTTCACGTGACGCCAGCGGGACCGTGGCCGGCTTCGCAGACGCGACCGGCAACTACCTCCCCCTCGTCTGCACCCTGAACGCGGCGCGGGTCCTCGACGCCACGGCCCGCCTGCTCGGTGTGAGCCACGAGCGGCTCTCGGAGTTGGCGCTCAGCGCGCCGGCCGGCTGTGACGGCCTGGTGTTCGTGCCCTACCTCGAGGGCGAACGCACCCCCAACCTGCCCGATGCCACGGGCGCCTTGCATGGCCTGCGCCTCGGCAACACCACTCCCGCCCACCTCGCCCGCGCCGCCTTCGAGGGCGTGCTGTGCGGCCTGGCGGACGGCTTGGACGCCATCATCGAACAGGGAGCGACACCCCGTCGCATCTTCATGACCGGGGGCGCGGCCGCCAGCGCCGCCATGCAGGGGATCGCGCCGACCGTGCTCGGGCTCCCCATCGTGGTGCCGACCCCCGATGAGTACGTGGCCATCGGAGCCGCGCGTCAGGCCGCCTGGGTGCTGTCGGGCGCTGAGGAGCCGCCGACCTGGCTCAGCAGCGATGTGCAGGTCTTCGAGGGCACCGTGGTGCCGTCCATCCGCGCCCGCTACGCCGAAGCGCAACCGCACACGATCAACCGCCTGCCCTGACCGATCCCGCCCCCTGCCGATCAGGCGGGGGCCCGCGTCGTGCATTGCCCGGGCCGCGCAGGGGCACGGCCAGTCGCGGACGTCGCGCGGTTCGCGACGGGGGTGTCGCCGAGATGCGGGCCGTCCGCGCCCCACTAGCCTCATCCGTGGGAGGTCGGCCGATGTGGATCGCGTTCGCCTTCGGCTCTGCGTTCTTCGCCGGCCTGGTGGCGATCCTCGCCAAGGCGGGCATGCACTCGATCCCCTCGACGGTCGCCACGGCACTGCGCACCGTGGTGGTGCTCCTGCTCGCGTGGGCCATGGTGCTCGTGGTCGGCAGTGAGCACACCTTGGCGTCGCTGGATGCGCGCACGCTCGTGTTCCTCGCGCTGTCCGGACTGGCGACCGGTGCCTCCTGGCTGTGCTACTTCCGTGCTCTGCAACTGGGACCGGTGAGCCAGGTGGTGGCCGTCGACAAGACGAGCATCATCCTCACCGTCGTCATGGCCATGGTGGTGTTCGGCGAGACGGCGAACCTGCTGGTGCGGCTGCTCGGGATCCTGGGCATCGGGCTGGGAACCTTCCTCATGCTGCACTGGCGACCCGGCGTGCGTGGCACCGATTCGGGGAATGCCTGGCTGCCGTTCGCGGCGCTCTCCGCGATCTTCGCGGCCCTCACCACCGTATTCGCCAAGGTGGGCATCACGTCGGTGGAATCGAATCTGGGCACCGCGCTGCGGACCATCGTGGTGCTCGTGATGGCGTGGGTCATGGTGTTCGTGACCGGGGAGCAGCGCCACCTGTCACGCATCGCGCGCCGTGACCTGCTGCTGCTCGGGCTCTCCGGTGTCGCCACCGGCGCCTCATGGCTCTGCTACTACAAGGCCCTGCAGATGGGTCCGGTGAGTGGCGTGGTGCCGATCGACAAGCTGAGCATCGCGATCACCGTCGGCCTGTCTGCGCTCCTCTTCAAGGAGCGAGTCCCCGGTCGCTCGCTCGCCGGTCTGGCGCTGATCATCGCCGGCACCTTGGCCATGGTGTTCTGAGCAGCTGCCGACGGCTCCTTTGTTCACGGAATAGCTTGCGCATTCCGTGAACAAAGGAGCCGTCGGCAGCTCAAGGTAGGGGGAGCACGCAGGGGGCGGATTCGGCGTCGCCCGAGTGCGCACCTGCCTCCAGCAGCAGCTCGCCGGCCGGTAGGCGGAGGTCATCCGCCGCGCCGTCCCAGCGCATGACGGGGCGCAGCGACAGCGGCACCGACACCGTTGCGGCAGATGCCGCATCCAGCTCGATGCAGGCAAACCCGACGAGCTTGCGCACCTCGTCCTCGGCGAACCTCCCGTACACCTGCACCACATGACGGCCCCTGCGGTCGCCCGTGTTCACCACCCGGGCCGTGAGCACCGCCGAGTCCTCGCCCACGCGCTCCGCCCACGCGGACGCGATCGTCCAGCTCGTGTACGAGCGTCCGAAGCCGAGCGGGTAGGCGGCCGCGACGCCCAGGCGGTCGAGCAGGCGCTGCCCGTGCCAGAGGTCGTAGTCGATGCTCGTCGCATCGCGGTCGAAGGAGGGGAGGTGTGCCTCGTCGGTGGGGATGGAGAAGGGCAGCCGTCCACTCGCATCGATCCGGCCGAGCAGCACATCGGCGAGCGCGTGACCGCCCTGCATCCCGGCGTACCACGACATGAGCAGCGCGGGCACCTGCTGCCTCCACGACTCCATGATCACCGCGCCGGCCGCCACGATGGCCACCACGGTGCGCGGGTTGCCCAGCGCGACCGCGCGGATGATGTCCTCATCGAGGGGCCGCAGCGTGAGTCGCTCGCGGTCGCCGCCGACGCCCATGCTGTTGAGGCCGGCCACCGTGACGGTGGCGTTTCCGCCAGCTGCTTCTGGGAGTGGCGGGCAGAGGGCGGCGAGGACGGGGTTGGCGAACTTGTCCGGATCGACGTACTCGCCCTCGTCCTCGGCGGTGAAGCCCGCCACAACGACGGCGACGTCGCAGGACCTGGCGGCCGCCGCCGCCGCCTCCGGATCGTCGCCGGTCACGACCACGAACTCGACATGGGGGAGTGCCGCCTGCAGGCCCTCCAAGGGCGTGACCACGTCGGGGGCACGCACATCGGATGAGCCGTGATCGCCCAGGTTCGGGAGGTCTGCGAGACGTCCGATGACGGCCACGCGTCGCAGGGCGCCTCCGTCGAGGGGCAGGAGCGGTCGCCCACCGACGGGTTGATTGCGCAGCAGGACCATGGCGCGTGCGGCTGCCTCGCGCGCCAGCGCACGGTGCTCGGGACCGGCCACCACGGACGATGGCGGCGTCGGCCCGCCGTGCGTGGCGTCGAAGCGCAACTGGGTGGCGATCGCCCGCACACCCGACCGGCGCACGGATGCCCAACTCGCGGCGCCGGTGACCAACGCGTCCGCCAGGTGCATCGCCCGTTGCTGGCGGAAGGGCGCCTCGATGTCCAGACCCGCCTCCAACGACGCTGCGGCATCGCGCAGGCCGAAGATGAAGTCCGAGACGACGACGCCCTCGAAGCCCCAGCGATCGCGGAGGATGTCGGTGAGCAGCACGCGACTGTGCCCCGCCCATTCGCCATTCACCTTGTTGTAGGCCGACATCACGCCATCGGCGCCGGCTTCGATGGTGCGTCGGAAATGCGGGAGGTAGACCTCGTGCAGGGCATGATCCGCGGCCCTGACGTCCACCGTGAAGCGGGCGTTCTCCATGGAGTTCAACGCGAAGTGCTTCACACAGGCCATCACGTGCTCGCGGACTCCGCGTGTGAGCGCGGCTCCGAATTCGCCCAGCAGATGGGGGTCCTCGCCGTAGGTCTCCTGCGCACGACCCCATGCCGGGTGTCGCGGGAGGTTGATGCAGACACCGGCGAAGAGGTTGCCACCCTGGGCAGCCACCTCCGCGCCGATCGCGCGCCCGATGCGCTCCTCGAGGTCGACGTCCCAGCTGGCCCCCCGTGCCATCGACACCGGGAAGGCGGTGGAGTTGCCGATGACGACCCCGCGCGGACCGTCGCTGAATCGGAAGCCGGGGATGCCCAATCGCTCGACCGTGCCCAGGTGGATGGGCCGGCGGTTGTAGCCCTCGCTGCGGAAGGCAGCCATGCCCTTCCAGAACTCCTCATCGCCGTCGAGCAGTCCCAACTGTTCGTCGGGCGTGAGGAGGTCGTGCAGGCGGGAAGCCTCCTCGGTCGCGCTGGCACCGGCGCGTACCGCGGCAACCGCTCCTGCGTAGGCGGTGCTGCCGATTGCGGTGTCCATGGGGCGGTCCTTCGTGCGATGCGGGCGTCGGGGGATGGTGGGGAGCGAACGTCAGACGGATTCGCGCTCGACCAGTTCGGCCAGTCCCGACATGACGAGTGACGGCATCGGCTCACCGTTGATGAGCGCAAGCACGTGCTCGGTCCAATGCCGCGTCATGACATCGCTGTCCTGGTGGATGGTCGTGAGCGCAGGCATGGAGAACTCGCCCGCCGGCATGCCGTCAAGGCCGATGACCGCGATGTCGTCAGGCACGCGGACGCCGATGCGTGCCGCGGCGCCGAGCAGGGGCAGCGCGGTCTCGTCGTTGTACGCAGCGATGGCCGTGACGCCGCAGTCGCGGAAGTGCTGCAGCGCCCGCTTGGCGTCACCCAGTGAGGCATTCATGTCGATGAACTCCAGCTGCGGGATGTCCAACTCGCGTGCCGCCTGCTTCGCCCCCTCGGAACGGGCGGTGACGAAGAGCCGCAGGTGCTCGTTGCTCGAGCGCGCATACCCGATGCGCCGGTGTCCCCGCTCGACGAGGTACTGCACCTGCATGGCGGCCATGCGCCTCTGGAAGTCGTAGCGCGCCCCGGCGAAGGTGCCGGGCAGGTCGCCGATACCGATCATCACGGGCACCGATGCCGGGTGCCCGTCGGGGGCCGTGGCGGGATCGAAGACGATGATCGCGGCCGGGGCCAGGGACTGCGCGACGTAGTCGACGACATTGGCCGCGGCGGAGGTTGGCACGATGGCCAGGGAGTAGCCGCGCGGGGGCAGCGAACGTGCCAGCCCCTCGAGCACGGCGCTCAGCCCGGTGCCGATCGGCCATTCGGGGAGGATGAGCGCCACCACGTTGCTGCGGCCCATGCGCAGGGTGCGCCCCGCGAGCTGCGGTCGGTAGCCGAGCGACTGCGCGGCGGCGTGCACCCGATCGCGCGTCTCCTGCCCGATGCGGCGGCCCGGCGTCTCGTTCAGGACATAGCTCACCGTGGCGGCGGAGACCCCGGCCGCGTCCGCGACGTCATGCGTGGTGGGACGGCGACGGTTCCCGGACACTGCGACTCCTCTTGATAACGGTTCAATTACGAGATGGCCTGCGGACTGGTGACGGATTAACGATTCAACGTACTCTGTCGAACACACAGGTTAATCCTTAATCCAAACGGTACACGGATCGACCTGCCGACATCAACAGTCATCGGAGACATACATGAAGAAGCTGATCGCGGCGGCCGCCGCGGTAGGCGTGCTCGTGACCGCGGTTGCCTTCGCAACCCCGGCGCAGGCCGCCACCAAGACGCTGACCATCGGCGTCCTGCAGGACCAGTCGGGTTGGGATCCGGGCGTGCTGGGCAACGGCAACAACTCCACGTTCTGGCAGGCCACCTACGACACGCTGTTCAACCTGGACGCCGATGGCAACGTGGTCCCCAACGTGGCGACCAAGTATGCGTATGACAAGACCTTCACCAAGCTCACGCTCACCATCCGTCCCCGCATCAAGTTCACGGATGGCACACCGCTCAATGCCAAGGCCGTCGCCATCAACCTCATGCACACCAGGGCCGGCACCGGCGAGGCTGCCGCCTACCTCACGCAGGTGAAGTCAGCGACCGCACGCAACGCGAGCACCGTGCTTGTCACGCTGGCGCAGCCGGATCCCGGCCTGCTCCTGCAGCTCGCATCGCAGTCCGGAACGCTGGCCAGCCCCAAGGCCATCGCCGCCGGCACCATCAATGCCAACCCGGTCGGCTCCGGTCCCTACAAGCTCGATGCGGCCAACTCGGTCGCCGGCTCGCGCTACACCTTCGTCCGCAACCCGGGCTACTGGAACAAGAAGGCCTACCAGGCGGATGTCGTCGTGCTCAAGGTCATGGCCAACCTCACCGCCATGGTGAACGCCCTCGCCGCGGGTGAGGTGCAGGCCGGCAACGTCAACGATGTCAAGCAGGTTCCCCCGCTGCTGAACAAGGGTCTGGCCGTGCAGCAGTTCGCCACCTCGGACACCGCGGGCCTCTACCTCTACGACCGTGCTGGCACCCTCATCAAGCAGCTCGCTGACGTCCGCGTGCGCCAGGCGATGAACTACGCCATTGACCGCGACGCGATCGTGGCCAAGGCCTACTACGGGGTCGGCACGGCCACCGAGCAGACCTTCGCCAAGGGCGGTGCCGCGTACCTGCCGGCGCTCGACAAGACCTACCCGTACAACCCGGCCAAGGCCAAGCAGCTGCTCGCTGACGCTGGGTACCCGAATGGCTTCGACCTCACGCTCCCGGACGTCCGGGCGTCATGCCCGGGTGCTGCCGCCGCCCTGCAGGAGTACTTCGCGGCCGTGGGCATCAGGATCCAGTGGAAGGCCCGTCCGGCCCTCGCCCAATACCTGCTGGACCTGCAGAGCGGCAAGTGGGGCGCTGCCTACATGCCGCTCAATGCCGGTGCCTCGTTCACGACCGTGGCCAAGGAGGTCGCCACCACCGGCACCTGGAACATGTTCAAGTACCAGGACGCGGGAATGAACGCGCTCCTCAAGCAACTGGGCAGGACGACCGGTGCGGCGCAGCTCAAGGTGCTTCGCGCCATCAACACCAAGATGGTGCGTTACGCATGGAACGTCCCGGTCCAGCAGGTCGTGACGCAGTTCGTCTACGACAAGGCCCTGGAGCCGACCTTCGCGCCGTATGCGGCACTGCCGCCGCTACGTTGGATCCGTTTCGCCTGATGCAACCCGGGCTGGGTGCGGTGCACGACAGCGCACCGCACCCTGCCCCGCCTCCACTCGCTCACGGTTAGGCCCCCCATGTTCATGTTCGT
>DAHWFQ010000073.1:0-7784 GCA_027324895.1 Actinomycetota bacterium
GGCGAGTTGCAGGCCGGATGGCATGACCCCGCGAACCTCGTGCTCGGTCATCCCTTCGGTTCGCCACACCTCATCCCCCTCGTAGAGGTGATCGGCAACGCTCGCACCGGCACGGGCGTGGTGGAGCGCGCTCGAGCGTTCTATGCGTCGGTGGGCGAGTTGACGGTGGAAGTGAAGCGGGAGGCGCCGCGTGACATCGCGCACCGACTGCAGATGGCGATGTGACGCGGATCCAGCACGAACCGCGCCGCGGCGACGCAGGTAGCAGTCAATCCAGGTCCACAGGACCTGCATCGGCCAAGTGCGCGGCGAGCAACTCCACCAGGTGCAGGCCGCTCACCTGTGCGAGTTGCTCGGCCTGAGTCCGACACGAGAAGCCGTCGGCAAGCAGCACGGCCCCCACAGGTGCCTCCCGCAATGCGGGCAGCAGCGACTGCTCGGCCACCGCGACGGACATCTCGAAGTGCCCGCGTTCCATGCCGAAGTTGCCTGCCAGGCCACAACACCCCGACAGCATGCGCAGTTCCGCATCTGCAGCGCGCAGCAGCGCCGCATCGGCGTCGAAGCCCAGCACCGAGTGCTGGTGGCAGTGCGGCTGCACGATGACGGTCACTCCTGCCAGTGACGGTGGCTTCCAGCGCGCTGCGGTCGCGATGCCCGGCTGCTCGGTGAGGAGCTCGGCGATCGTCAGCACCGCCTTCGCCACCTGCTGCGATCGCGGATCCTCCGGCAGCAACTCCGGCAGGTCCTTCCGCAGCACCGCAGTGCACGAGGGCTCGATACCGACGATGGGAATGCCGGCCTGCGCGAATGGTGCGAGGGCATCGAGTGAACCGCGCAGGCGCTGGCGCGCGCCGTCGAGTTGCCCGGTGGTGATCCAGGTGAGGCCGCAGCAGGCGTCCAGCGAAGGCACGAGGACCTGGTAGCCGACGGCCTCCAGCACGCGGATCGCAGCGAGCCCGACCTGCGGGGAGAAGGCGTCGGTGAACGAATCCGCCCACAGCACGACGCGCGGGCGGGCGCCCGGCAGCGCTGCCGGGGGGATGGCGACGCGCCGCCTGCCCAGGCTGTGACGCAGCGGCACGGGTGCGAACTCCGGTGCCTGCCTGCGCGTGTCCAGGCCTGCGAGGCGCAGCAGTGCCGAGCGGAGCGGCGCGACGGAGAGGATGACGTTCACTGTGCGCGGCGCCAGGCCGGCGAGCCTCGTCCAGCGCGGCAATTGCCCGAGCACATAGTGACTCGCGGGGCGAAGGCGCCCGCGGTACGCCTGCTGCAGGGTCTCCGACTTGTAGGTGGCCATGTCCACACCTGCTGGGCAGTCCGCGCCGCACGCCTTGCAGGACAGGCAGAGGTCGAGGGCCTCCAGCACCTCAGGCGAGCGGAAGCCGTTGCTGATCAAGGTCCCGTTCGTCATCTCCTGCAGCACGCGAGCACGTCCCCGGGTCGAGTTCGTCTCATCCCCTGTGGCGAGGAACGACGGGCACATGAAGCCGCCTGCCGCCGAGTTGTCCGCGCGGCACTTGCCGACGCCGACGCAACGATGCACCGCGCGCGTGAGGTCACCGGCGTCATCGCGCAACGCCATGCCCCCGGGTCGCCGATCCCTCGTCAACGGCATGGCCGCGGGGCGTCGTAGGTGTGCGTCGAGGGCATCGGGCCGTACGACGACGCCGGGGTTCAGGATGTCCCGGGGATCGAACAGCTGCTTGAACTCCGCGAAGGCGCCGATGGCGTCGGCCGAGTACATGCGCGGCAGCAACTCACTGCGCGCGCGACCATCGCCGTGCTCGCCGGACAGTGAGCCACCATGCGCGGCGACGAGATCCGCCGCCGCGAGCAGGAACGGTCGCAGGCGCTGTGGCCGGTCCTCGAGTGGCAGGTCAAGGCGCACATGCACGCAGCCATCACCGAAATGGCCATAGGGCAGGCCGTCGATCCCGTGCTCGCGCATGAGTGCGTCGAACTCGCGCAGGTAAGCGCCCAGGTGCTCCGGCGGCACGGCCGCGTCCTCCCAGCCCGGCCAGGCCTGCGCGCCGGCCGCGGTGCGCCCAGCCAACCCGGCGCCGTCCTCGCGGATGCGCCACAGCCGAGCCGATTCAGCACCAGCCGGCAGGGCGACGGAGTCCCTCGTGCCGGCAAGCACAGACGCGGCGCGGGCAGCCGCCAGCGCCGCTTCCGGCGTCTCGCCGCCCAGCTCCACGAAGAGCCAACCGCCACCGCGGGGCAGCTCGGGCACCGCGGAGGCACCCTTGTGACGACGCACCACGTCGACCAGACGGGCGTCGATGCCCTCGATCGCCAAGGGCTTGGCACCGAGCAACGCGGGAACGGCATCGGCGGCCGTCGCCATGTCCGGATAGCCGAGCACCAGCAGGGCCGTGGAAGCCGCCACCTCGACCAGGCGCACGGTGGCGCCGAGCACGATCGCACAGCTGCCCTCCGTGCCCACGAGGGCCTTGGCCAGGTCGCCACCGAGCTCCGGGAGCAGGTGCTCGAGCGAGTAGCCGGAGACCTGTCGTTCGAAGCGGCCGAGCTCGGTCCGGATGGTCGCCAGGTGACGCGTCACGAGCTGCGACAGCCCGGGCACACTCGAGACCCCGTTCCCAGCAGCCTCATTGCCCACCGTGCGTCGTCGACCCAGGCCATCGACGACATCGAGCGCCTCGACATTGTCCGCCGTACGTCCGTACGCCAGCGCATGGGGGCCGCATGCGTTGTTGCCGATCATGCCGCCCAGGGTGCAGCGCGCATGCGTGGAGGGATCGGGCCCGAAGCGCAGCCCGAATGGCCGAGCCGCTGCCTGCAGATCACGCAGGACCACTCCCGGCTCCACCATCGCGGTCCGCGCCTCCACGTCCAAGTCGAGCACACGATTCAGGTACCGGCTGGTGTCCAACACGATGCCCGGGCCGACGGCGTTGCCTGCGACGGAGGTACCGCCTCCACGCATGGTGAGTGCGACTCCGGTGTCCATCGCGACACTGAGCGCCGCGAGGACGTCATCCGCCGACGTCGGGAATGCGACGACGCTCGGCACGACGCGGTAGTTCGACGCATCCGTCGAGTACTCGGCGCGACGCAGCGTGGAGTCGTCAACCGGGCCGGAGACGACACGCCGAAGTCGATCGGCCAAGCCGTGCACTTGCGCCATCGGCACTCCTCGACAGGGCCGCGCGGGGCGGCGTGCGGGTCCTCCCGCAGCGCGGTGTGGAGCAGGTTCCCGCGGGACCCATCGAAGCAGACCCCGTGCACCGACCGCCATGCCGCGACTCCGCCGCGCGCCGCGCTATTCGACGGGAGACGGGCCACCAGGCACCGTGAGCGTCACCCGCTGCAGGTGCAGCAGCATCAGCCCGAGGAGCACCCACATGCTGCCCAATGCCCAACCGGCGAGCACGTCACTCGGTTGATGCACCCCCAGGTACACACGGGAGACGCCCACCAGCGCACTCACTGCCACGGCCGCGGCGAACATGACCACACGCCAGGCCCAGCGACCGGTGAGTCCGCCCAGGACGATGGCGACGGCGAGCCAGGCGGCCGCGGAACCGGTCGCGTGCCCGGATGGGAAGGCGTAACCGGTCTCCGTCACCAGCGCCGCAGTCGTCGGACGTGGCCGCGCGATGATGACCTTGAGCACACTCGACGACACGACCGCACCGATCACGACGAAGCCGAGGAAGGCCCCCGGCCGCCAGGTCCGACGCACCAGGAACATGATGACGGTGACGCTCACCAAGGTCGGTGCGAGCACCGCCGTGTTCCCGAGTTGCGTCAGCGTGAGCATCACATGCGTGAGCCAGTGCGCACGATTGCCGATGAGGAAGTTGGAGACGGGATCGTCCAAGGTGACCGTCTCGTTCTTGGTGACGACGTCCTCGGTGACGCTCAGGAAACCGTAGAGCAGCAGAGCGCCCGTCGTGAGGAGGAGCGTCAAGGTGCGGCCCCTGGGGCTGCTGGTGTCGAAGCGCCGCACGATGAAGCCGAGCTGACGGGCGAAGCGGGCATCGATCGCGCGAACCACGCGCGTCGAGGCCAGGGCCCGGATGCGCGACCGCAGCAGTTCGGGATGACGAGCCACCCAGCGCGTTCCCCGGGCGATGAGCAGCACGGCGACGAGCGTGGCGGCCACCAGGCCACCTGCGCGACCGGCCAGCCGTTCGATCTGCTTGTACGAATGCCCGGCGGCGAAACCCAGCGTCACTTCCACGCTCGCCCACACCGCAGCCCCTGCGGCGTTGAACGCGGCGAAACGGCGGTAGGGCATACCGCCCGAACCGGCGATGAAGGGCACGAGCACTCGGCCGATGCTGATGAAGCGCCCGAACATGACCGCCCAGCCGCCTCGGCGCTGCAGGTAGGCCTCGGCGGTGGCCCAGTGCTGGGCGTCGATGCGCCGTCCCATCCGACTGGCTCGAAGCACGCCACCGAAGCGATGTCCCAACTCGTAGCCGATGCTGTCGCCGCACACCGCGCCGACGGCCGCAACGGCGATCATCGGCAGCAGCTGAGCGTGCCCGTAGGAGACCACAACCCCCGAGAGCATGACGGCCGTGTCTCCAGGGATGAACATGCCGACGAACGACGCCGTCTCGAAGGTGGCGATGACGAACACCAGGACGTAGACGAGTGGGCTGCTGATGCCAACCAGATTGGCAATCAGGTTGCCGATCACGTTGCCCACCTCGCACCCCTGACGTCGGGATCACCATAACCGCGCCGGAGCATCCACCGTCGGACGGGGCTCACCGAATGCGGCCGCCCGGGACCCTCGTGCTCAGGAGCATCAGTTCTGCCCTACTCCGCCTCGCGGCCTTCCTTGAATAATGGGTGCGATGCAGCACCACCTCGACAGCAAGGAACCACAATGAAAGCCCTCATGATCATCAATGGATCCGCCTACGGCCTCGATTCCACGTACAACGCGATCCGCCTCGCGTCCTCCATGTCCAAGCGCGAGGGCGTGGAGATGACGGTGTTCCTCATGGGCGACGGGGTCACCGCTGCCATCGCCGGACAGAAGACGCCGGATGGCTACTACAAGCTCGACCGCATGATCGGGAGCGTGACGCGCAACGGTGGCGCCATCCTGTGCTGCGGCACCTGCATGGACGCGCGCGGCATCACTGAGGCCATGCTCATCGAGGGTGCCAACCGATCGACCATGGAGGCCCTCACGGATCACACCCTGGCCGCGGACAAGGTCCTGGTCTTCTGATTCAACCCGACCGGCAAGGCGTCGGCGAACGGCGCACATCGCCGCTTCAGTGCACCAGCACGACCTTGCCGGTGGTCTGCCGTGACTCGAGTGCCCGGAACGCCTCAACGACATCGTCACGCGAGTAGCGCGTAGGAGGTGTCACCCGCAGCACGCCCTGCTCCACCCATGCGAAGAGGTCCGCGGCACGCGCCCGCAATTCCGCAGCAGTGCGCGCGTAGTGCGCGACGGTGGGACGGGTCACGTACAGGGACCCCCCTTGGCTGAGGCGCAGGACGTCGAGCTGTGGCACCGGTCCGCTCGCATTGCCGAAGCACACGAGCAGGCCGCGCGGGCGCACGGATGCGAGGCTGCCGTCGAAGGTGGCCGCACCGACGCCGTCGTACACGACGTCCACGCCGGTGCCGTCGGTGAGTTCGCGGACGGCCACGGCGAAGTCCTCGTAGGGCAGCGCGTGGACGGCTCCGGCAGCCCGCGCCGCGTCACGCTTCGCCTCCGTCGACGCGGTGGCGATGACGATGCCGCCGAGGTGGGTGATCATCTGCGTGAGCAACAGCCCCACGCCGCCTGCAGCGGCATGGACGAGCGCGACATCGCCGGGTTTGATGTGGAAGGTGTCCGTCACCAGGTAGTGGGCCGTGACTCCTTGCATGAGCAGGGCCACCGCAGTCACGTCGTCGATCTCGTCGGGGATCGGGACCGCCCGGTCTGCCGTGACGACGACCATGTCGCCGAAACTGCCCTGGCCCCCGCTCAGCCAGCCGACGCGCTGGCCCGCGTGCACATCCGCCACGCCGTCTCCGACTGCGCGCACTGTGCCCACGCCCTCCACCCCGCACGCGAGGGGCAGCGGGAGCGGATACAGCCCGGTGCGTTGATAGACATCGACGAAATTCAGCCCGGAGACACGCACATCGACGAGCACGTGTCCCGCGGACGCCGTGGGATCGGGCACGTCCACCAGAGCCAGGGCCTCAAGGCCACCGAATGCCGAAACCACAACCGACCGCATGCGAATGATGCTACCGAGTGCGGCCCGGCCGTTCAGTCCGCGTTGGATCCCAGGCCGACGCCAGTGCAGCGAGCAGCGGGTGACCGGCCGCTGGGCGGTCTCACACCGCCCTCGTGTTCCCGGTCTTCAGCTTCAACGCTCCTCGCCGATGTGCGAGAGCCCGTTGGATCGGGCAATGGCACCGTAGACGCCAGCGCTCGGCTTCGGTGTCCGCTCGAAGGAGATCTCGTCGACGGCGACTAGCCCGAATTCCGGCTCATACCCCGCCACCCACTCGAAGTTGTCGAGCAGTGACCAGTGGCAGTAGCCGATCACCGGCAGGCCGGACTCGATGACATCGTGCAGATGCGCGAGTGAGGCCACGATGAACTCGACCCGGCGCCGATCGTCTGCAGTCGACAGACCGTGTTCCGTGATGAACACCGGCACACCGGTCTGCGCGTGGGCGTAGCGCACGCAGTTGGCGAGCGAAGGCGCGTAGGTCTCCTCACCGCCCTGGTTCCGCGGAGCACCAGCGGGGACTGGGAGCAGTCCATCGGGCCCGAAGAGTGCGCGCGAGTAGTTCTGCACGCCGATGAAGTCATCCTCCTTGGCCAGTTCGAGCCAGGTGTCGTAGCAGTCACGCCGTTTCCGCGCGAGTGCGGGCGCCTCGCCGACCGCGACATCGTCCATCATGGCAAGGCCCAAACCCACCTTGATGTGCGGTGCCACCGCCTTGATGGCAGCGCGCGCCGCACGGTGTCCCACGGCCAGCGCGTCCCGCATGGCCTCGGCGTCCTCCGGCAGGAAGAACTGCACCCCCCTGAACCGCTCGACGCCGAGCTCGTCCTCAGCACATTGCAGCATCCTCACGAGCAGGCCATGCAGGAACTCCGGCAGGCCCGCGTGATCGAGGATGTTGCGGATGTTGGGCTCGTTCATGGTCATGGCCCAGCTGATGCCATCGCCCAGTGCGCGGGTCACCACCGTGCAGTACGAGGCGAACAGCACGGACGAATCGGGGGACAGCCACCCGCCACCCGCCGTGAACCACAGCGGGGCCACGAAGTGGTTGTAGGTGACGACGGGCTCCAGGCCCCGGGAGCGACAGCCCCTGACGATGGCCGCGTAATGGTCGAGTGCCTCCTGCGAGTACCTACCACGCTCGGGCTCCACGCGTGCCCACTCAACGGAGAACCGGTAGGTGTTCAGGCCGATCGACTGCGCGAGGTCGAGATCGTCCTCCCACATCTCGTAGCTGTTGCAGGCAAGACCGGAAGGCTCCTTGAAGAGCGTCACCGGCAGTTGCTCGAGCAGCCACAGGTCGCTGTTGCGGTTGTTGCCCTCGACCTGGTGGCCGGCGGTGGAGGCGCCCCAGAGGAAGCCATCGGGGAATTGGCGCATGCGGAAGTCTCCGGTTGTTCGTAGGGACGGATCAGGCGGCGTGATGGCAGGCCACGCTGCTCGCACCGACGGCGCGCAGGACCGGGCGCTCGGTTCGGCAGGCATCCGTGACCAGGGGACAGCGGGCGGAGAACGGGCAGCCCGTGGCCGCCGCGGGCACGGCGCCGGCGG
>DAHWFQ010000224.1:0-2545 GCA_027324895.1 Actinomycetota bacterium
GTGTCCGCATCGAACATCGCCCGCTTCTACGAGCACCAGAAGTCGCGCAAGCACGTGAAGGATCGCGTCTCGGAGTCCTTCATCAAGACCTACGGCATCGTGCATCCCAACGAGCAGTACCTGAGCAACCGCAACATCCGCCTCTCGCCCTACTACCGTCGCGAGCAGGAACTGGGCGCCGTGTTCTACGAGACCGTGGGCTGGGAACGCCCGTGGTGGTACGAGAGCAACGCCCACCTGGTGGAGAAGTTCGGCGATGCCGTCATGCCACGCACGGCCGAGTGGGAGAGCCGTTGGTGGTCACCGATCATCAACGCCGAGCACCTGCAGATGCGTGAGACCGCCGGCGTGGTCGATCTCACTGCCTTCTGCATCTTCGATGTCGTCGGCCCCAAGGCCCTCGACGTCGTGCAGCAGGCCTGCGTACGCCAGATGGACGTGGCCGTGGGCCGCGTTGTCTACACCCCGGTTCTCGCGGAGAACGGCGGCTTCATCTCCGACCTCACCGTGATGCGCCTGGGCTGGGACCACTTCCGTGTGGTCACCGGTGGTGCACACGGCATGGCCGACAACAAGTGGTTCAGTGACCTGTGCCCGGCCGACGGTGGCGCGATTGTCGTCGACCAGACCAACAAGTACACGACGCTCGGCATCTGGGGCCCCAACGCCCGCAAGATCATGGAGAAGATCACCAGCGCCGACATGTCGAACGAGGGCTTCAAGTTCAGCACCTGCAAGACGATCGAGATCGACACCCTGCGCGTGCTCGCCTCGCGCATCTCGTACGTCGGTGACCTGGGCTGGGAGCTCTACATCCCGATCGAGCAGGGCGAGGCCCTGTGGGATCGCGTGTGGGAGGCCGGCAAGGAGTTCGGCCTCATCCCCGTCGGCATCGGCGTGTACGGCACGACCGGTCGCCTCGAGAAGGCCTACCGCGCCTTCGGCAACGAGCTGGAGTCCGACTTCAACTCGGTCGAGGCGGGCATGACCACGCCCAAGGTGAAGGCCCAGGACTTCGTCGGCAAGGCCGCCCTGCTCAAGCAGCGCGAGTCCGACCCGGTGACGGTCTGCTGCTCACTCACGGTCGACGACCACACCTCGTCCACCGGTGAGAAGCGCTACATGCTGGGCAAGGAGCCGATCCTCACGCTCGAAGGCGGTCCCATCGCCGACGCACACGGCCGTCGCTCGTACGCGACCTCGGCCGGCAGCGCGCCGTCGCTCGGCAAGCACGTGCTCATGACCTACCTGCCGCCGCAGTACGCAGTCGAGGGCACCAAGCTCCTCGTCGAGTACCTCGGCGACCAGTACCCGGTCACCGTCGCCCGCGTCGGCAGCAAGCCGCTGTTCGACGAGAACAACGAACGGATCATGTCGTAACAATGGAAATCCTGGTTTGCATCAAGCGCTATGTCCTCGCCGGGAGTGAGTTCGTGCTCACCCCCGATGCGATGGAGATCGATGCCAAGAACCTCGGCTTCACCATGGCGCCGCACGAGGAGGTGGCCGTCGAGCAGGCGATTCGCTTCGTCGAGGAGTT
The DNA here is from genome assembly GCA_027324895.1 of Actinomycetota bacterium. Lineage (GTDB taxonomy): Bacteria > Actinomycetota > Actinomycetes > S36-B12 > UBA5976 > JAKALQ01. Next base: position 1,541 of record DAHWFQ010000224.1, read on the forward strand.
CGGCGGCTCCACCACCGTGCTCTCGCTCGGTGTGCCCGAGGCGGAGGAGCAGATGCGCGAGCAGATGGCAATCGGAGCAGACCGCGGGATCCTGCTCGCCACCGATGGTGGCGAGTGGGATCCCCAGGCCACGGCCGGCGCCATCGTCGACGCCATCCGGGCCCAGCCGCAGTCCTTCGACCTCATCATGTTCGGTGCCGAGGCGGCTGACTCCAACGGTTCGCAGACGGGCATCCGGGTCGCCCACGCACTCGGTCTCCCCGTCGTCACCAACGTGCGTGCCGTCACCATCAAGGACGGAGTCGCCCGCTGCGAGCGCGTCGTCGGCAACAGCCGCGAGGTCTTCGAGGTGGCGCTGCCGGCGGTCATGACGACCCGCGAGGGCCTGAACATCCCCCGCTACCCGTCGGTGCCCGGTCGCATCAAGGCGCGCAAGAAGCCCATCGAGACGAGCACCCCGGTGAAGCCGGCGAGCCGCGTCGAGAAGGTCAAGCTCATCGTGCCGCCGAACCAGAAGACGGGCGCCAAGGTGCTCGGCAACGGTGCCGCCGGCGCTCCGGCGGCCGTGGCCATGATGGAAGAGATCGGAGTGCTCCCATGATCCTCGTCTACGTCGACCACGACCGCGGGGTCATCGACGAGCCCTCGCTGCAGGCCGTCACCTTCGCCCGCTCCATCGACAGCGACGTGCACGCGTTCGTCGCCGGTGCCGGCGGCCAGGCCATCGTCGGCACGCTCGGTGAGTACGGCGTGTCCGTGGCGCACATCGCGACGCACGACGCGCTTTCCGACTACGCGCCGCAGGCCGCGGGCCGTGCGCTCGCGCAGCTGGTGCAGATGGCGTCGCCCAGCGCGGTGCTCAGCACCTCCGGGTTGCGCGGCAACGAGGTGCTGGCCCATGCGGCCACCATCCTCGACGAGCCCTTCGCGGCGGAGTGTGTCGAGATCGCACTCGGCAAGCCCGCCGAGGTGACGCGCAGCCGTTGGGGCGGCAACATGCTGGAG
>DAHWFQ010000231.1:0-9869 GCA_027324895.1 Actinomycetota bacterium
GGCGTGCAGGCCCACGGCGATGGTGCCGCAGAGGACGGTCAGGAAGTACCACGGAAGGAGCATGGTGCGCTCATCACGATGGAGCATGATCACGCTGAGGAAGCCGAGCGACGAGCCGGCGACCACGATGAGCACATCCACCCAGCGCGGGAACCAGTAGGCCACGTAGAGGACCGGCACAAGCAGTGACAGCGCCGTCGTGAGCATGCCCACGGGACTGGGCGTCCCGGCGATGGCCCAGAGGACGCCGGCGACATCGAAGGCCACGAGCGCCTTGATGATCGCCAGGGTGATGTGATCGCCCCAGCACACGATGCCCAGCACCACGACTGCCTCCGCCAGGCCGCCGACGAACCACCAGTCGATCGTGCTCAGGTCACGGTCGAACATGGGACCCAACGCTGCGACGTTCACCAGATTCAGGAATTGCCAGACGACCAGGGTCAACACCGGTCCGGACAGCGACTGGACTCGGCGAAGCAGGGGTTGGGGCAGCTGCGCCACCCGCAGGACGATACTCGTCAGGCGCCCCGGATTCCGTGAAGCCACGGCGGGGGACGACGAGCGGTTCCCCACCCGGCGATGATGCGACGTGCGCCCCGCCGCATGCGGGCATGCCATCGGTACGCGAGAATCCGCCCGTGACCGCCCCGACACATGATGAACCCGACCAGGCAAGGCACTCCCCCTTCGACGACCTCCTCGCCATCCTCACGGGCACCGTCGTGGCTTCGTCCGGTCTCTTCCTGTTGAAGTCCGGCGGTGTGGTCACCGGAGGTACAGCGGGCCTCTCGCTGCTCCTGAGCTATGCGACGCAGCAGTCATTCGCCCTCGTGTTCATCCTCGTGAACACACCGTTCTTCGCACTCGCGATCTGGAAGAAGGGCCTGACGTTCACCTTGCGCACAGCGGCCTCGGTGGTCATCGTCTCGGGACTGTCGCATGTGCACGCGACCGTCTTCGGGGCGCTGCACCTGGCACCGCTGTATGCAGCCGTGGTGGGGAACCTGCTCACCGCGGTCGGTCTGCTCATCCTCTTCCGGCATCGCTCGAGCCTGGGCGGCTTCAACATCATCGCCCTGCTCGCGCAGGAACGACTGGGCTGGCGGGCCGGCTACGTGCAACTGGCGCTCGACGGCGTCATCGTGCTCTCCGCGCTGGCCGTCGTCCCCGCGAGCGGCGTCGCACTGTCGGCGCTGGGCGCGCTCATCCTCAACGTGAGCCTGGCCAGGAACCACCGGCCCGGCCGCTACATCGGCTACTGACCCTCCCGGCGCTTCGATCCCGATCGCGCGCAGTCCCGCGGTCGGCAGGCGCGCCTCCAGCCATGGGAGGATGCATCAATGACCTCGTCGAGCCCCAGCCCGCGCCGCGAGATCGCAGCCCTCGCCATCCCCGTGTCCCTCGAGATGGTCGTGGCCCTCGTGATGAACTTCATCAACCAGATCGTGGTCGGCGGTCTGGGCAGTACCGCCATCGCAGCCGTGGGCTTCACGAACTCCATCACCTTCATCGCGATGATCACCTTCGGCTCGATCGGTGGGTCCGTGAGCATCATGGCCGCCCGCGCCCACGGCGGCGGACGCCTGCACGAACTCAACGCGGTGGTGCACGTGGCACTCATCGTCGGCACGCTGACCTCGGCCCTCTTCATCGCCGTCCCGGTGCTCTTCCCAGCCGGGGTCCTGCATGCTGCAGGCGGTTCGGCCTCGGTGGTGCACACCGGCGCGGCCTACCTGCGCATCTCCGCCCTCGCCCTGCTGCCCAATGTCGCGTCACGGGTCCTCTCAGGTGTCATGCGCTCGACCGGTCATACCCGTGGGCCGCTGATCGCCACCACGGTCACCACGGTCCTGAACACCATGCTCGCGTACGCGTTCGTGTACGGGGTCGGACCGGCCCCGAAGCTGGGCGTGGCCGGGGCCGCCGCTGCCTCCTTGGTGGCGGCCACCCTGAACCTCGTGATCCTCGCCGGGATGTCCTACGGGACGGACCGGATCATCGCCTGGGAGGTGCCCCGCACGATCCGCGCCTGGTGGGACGTGGCCAAGCCGCTCTTCGTCTTCGCAGCGCCGTTGGCCCTGACGGAACTCGTCTGGTCACTCGGCGGCTACCTGTACAACGTGATCTTCCAGCGCCTGGGCGACGAGGCGCTCGCTGCGGCGCAGATCGTCGGCACCCTGGAAGCGGTCTTCATCCTGGCCAGCTTCGGCCTCATGACCGCCGCGACGACATTGATCGGTCGCTCCATCGGACAGGGCGATGCCCGGGCCGCCCGGGAGTGGGTGCGCAGGCTGCGCAAGACCGCGTACGTGACCGCGATCGTCTTCGGCGGCCTCTACTGGGCATCCACCGTCACACTCGGTGCGCTGTTCCCGAATGTGTCCGAGCACGTCCTGCACCTGGCCTTCATCGGCATCGGCATCAACGCCGCGTTCCAATGGATCAAGGTCCAGAACATGGTGATCGGAAGCGGCGTGCTTCCGAGCGGCAGCGACCTCAAGGCGGTCGTCGCAGGCGACTCCGCCGGCGTGATCCTCGCCGGCCTGCCCAGCGCCGTGCTGCTGGGCCTCTTCACGACACTGGGTTTCGTCGGTGTGGCAATCGGACGCATCGCCGAGGAGATCGTGAAGTTCGGCATCTTCCGACACCGTATGCGCCGCATCGACTGGGACGGACTGGCCAGGGAGCACGGGTCCGGCGGCGGCATCTGAGTCCGGAACGGGGGCCAGGGCGCCGACCTGTGCCACGCTAGCGGCCACTGCGCTCGCGCACCGGCGAGACGTCATCACGGAGGCCGAGCTTGCACGAGCAGCGAACACCCGCGCAGGAGCAGATCGCCGACCTGCTGAGCACTGCCCGATCGTCACTGGGCCTGAGCATGGCCTTCCTGTCGCGTCTCGAAGGCGACACGCAGTACCTCGAGGTCATGGAGTCGTCGTTCCCCCTGCTGTTCAGGGACGGTCAGACGCAGGCGCGTGAGACCAGCCTGTGCCAGTACATCCTCGATGGCAGGCTCCCTGCGGTCATCCCCGATCTGCGCGCGTTCCCCGAGGGGATGAAGTTGCCGTCGGCCCGCGTGCCACGCCTGCGCAGTTACGTCTCGGTGCCCGTGGTCCTCAGTGACGGCACGCTGTACGGAACCTTCTGTGCAGCCGGCCTGCGTGCGGATCGCGAACTCCAGGAGCGCGACCGGGCGCTGCTCACCGTGCTCGCGCATGCCGCATCGCTCATCATCGAGCCCGGTTTCCGCGAGCAACAGCGGCGGGAGACGGTCGAGGCCCGGATGCTCCCGATCCTCGGTGCCGGCGGGCCCACGATCGTGTTCCAGCCGATCGTCGACCTGCACTCGTTGCAGCCGGTCGGGGCCGAGGCGCTCAGCCGGTTCCCCAGCGCATGGGAGATGGCACCGGATGCCGCCTTCCACGACGCCCACAGCATCGGGATCGGCTTCGAACTGGAGATGCTCGCGCTGGAACGCGCGGAACTGCAGTCCCGTGACTTCCGGGGCTATGTGGGCATGAATGCCTCTCCGCGACTGCTGCTGCAGCCGCCCTACCTCGCGCGCCTGATGCGGCTCCCCCTGCACCGTGTGCTGCTCGAACTCTCCGAGCACGAGGCCGTCGACGACTACGACCAGCTGATGTCGATCATCGAACCGCTGCGGGAGCGCGGCATGCGCCTCGGTATCGATGACGTCGGCGCCGGCTTCTCCTCATTGCGCCACATCGTGCTCACGCGACCGGATGTCATCAAGCTCGATCGCTCGATCGTCGCCGGGGCCGCTCACAGCCACGTGCTGCTCACGCTGGCGCAATCGCTGGTGCACCTTGCCCATGAGATCGGAGCCAAGACGGTGGCGGAGGGCATCGAGGAGCAGGAGGACGCCGACTGCCTGCGTGACATCGGCGTGGAACTCGGCCAGGGCTGGCTGTTCGGCCGCCCGACCGGCTTCGATGCCTGGCCGAAGTCAGGCGCGCAGACCCTCGGCGTCACCGAATGACCAGAGGTCCAGCGCATCGAGATCGATGGCCTGCACGCCGTGCGCCGCGAGTGCGCCCGCGATCTGCGCTCGATGCTCCGTCGCGTGATGGATGGCCTGCGTGACCAGCGTCGAGCGGGCGCGCGTGAAGGTCTGTCCTTCGCGCACGTAGGTGCACGTCCCATCGGGAAGGGCAGCCTGCACGCGCAAGCGCGCGTCGTAGTCGGCACACAGGCTGCCGATGGCACGCACTTCGGCGGCGTTCGTCGGTGAAGCGGGCCGCAGCGGGGCCGCAACGCCCTCGAGACGCGTCGCGTAGATCCCCGCAGCCCCGACGTAGTGGGCGAGGATCCTGCCCGCACCCCAGGCATCGGAGCCCGGTGCGGCGAACTCGAGGGCCGCGTCGGGAAGCGCGGCAACCGCGTCGATGAGGAGCGAGTCCGCCCACGCCAGATGGCGGAAGAGGCGGTCAATGATCGGGTCCGGGCTCACAGCGGTCATGCCGGTGAGCGTAAACCCAGCGCTCGGGCAAGGAGATGGCACCACCTCGGCAAGCTGCCCGAGGTGGTGCCACGGCTGGGGGCGCGGGAGACGACCCGGATCAGCGACTCGCGGCGCGACCGCGGCCACCATCGTTGCGCGGCCGCCCCGACCCACCGTTGCGCGAACGGCGCGGTGCGGCAGCGCTGTTGCGCGAACGACCGGCGACCGAGCGTGACGACGGACGCGGCGCCTCCTCGGCACGGATCACGGGCGCCACGTGCGCGGCGCGCTCCCCACGCAGCGCGACGATCTCCGCCGCGTTCACCTGCACCGACGTGGTGATCGGCTTGATGCCTGCTTGGCGCGTGAGCGCACCCACCTCCGCCAGTTGTGCACGTGTCGCGATGGTGACGACGCTCCCCGCCGCGCCGGCTCGGGCGGTGCGCCCGGAGCGATGCAGGTACGCCTTGTGCTCGGCCGGCGGGTCGACGTGCACGACGAGTGCCACATCGTCCACGTGGATGCCGCGTGCGGCGATGTCGGTGGCGACGAGCACCCTGGTGGTGCCGTCCTTGAACTGGGCGAGATTGCGGTCACGCGCCGCTTGCGAGAGGTTCCCATGCAGGTCGACGGCCGGGATCCCCTGCAACGTCAACTGCTTCGCCAACTTCTTCGCCTGGTGCTTGGTGCGCGTGAAGAGGACGGAGCGCTCGAGGCCAGCCGCCAGTTCCGTCACGACCGCGCTCTTGTCCGCCTCGGTTACCGTGAAGACGTGGTGCGTCATCTGGGAGACGGGCGCCTCCACCGGATCGACCGAGTGCGTGACCGGGTTCCGCAGGTAGCGACGCACGAGCACGTCGACTCCGCCGTCCAGGGTCGCCGAGAACAGCAGGCGCTGCCGGCCCTGTGGTGTGCGGTCGAGCAGTCGCTTGACGCCGGGCAGGAAGCCGAGGTCCGCCATGTGATCCGCTTCATCGAGCACCGTGATGTCGATGGCGTCGAGGTGGCAATGGTGTTGGGCCACAAGGTCCTCCAGGCGCCCAGGGCAGGCGACCAGGATGTCTACGCCGGCGCGCAGCGCGGCCACCTGGCGGGCTTGGCTGACGCCACCGAACACGGTGCTGGCCCGGAGACCGGCAACCTTTGCGAGCGGCTCGATGACGGCGAGCACCTGGTTGGCGAGTTCCCGGGTGGGGACGAGCACCAGCCCGCGGGGGTGCCCGGCGGTGCTGCGAGCCCCACTGAGCCGGGCCACGAGCGGGATGGCGAAGGCCAGGGTCTTGCCCGAGCCGGTTCGTCCGCGTCCCAGGACGTCACGCGACGCCAGGCTGTCGGGCAGGGTGGCGGTCTGGATGGGGAAGGGACTGGTGATGCCTGCGGCCTGCAAGCTGGCAGCCAGGTCCGCGGGCACGCCCAATGCGGTGAAACTGGCAGCGTGCAGCGTGGATGAAGGGGAAACGGGAGTCAAGGGATCCTCGAAGACGGTATCGGTGGGCCCAACGGGGCAACCGGGTGCGCGGGGGTGTCCGCGGCGATCGGCGCCATGCGTCGGCACCCTCCGGGCCCGACGGGACGTCGGCCACGGAACGACCGCGGGCACAGGGCCTCGCGGTTACGGACAGTGTGACACAGGTGTGGCGCAGAACGAAACGCGCCCGCGTCCCGCACGGGGGGTCCGGCGTCAGCTACGCACCTGCGGTCGCGCGTTCCATGGCCGCGATGTCGAACTTGCGCATCTGCAGCATGGCCGCCATGGCGCGCTGACCGGCCTCGCCAGGGGCCCCCAGGAACTCGCCGAGACGCGATGGCGTCACCTGCCAACTCACCCCGAAGCGGTCCTTGCACCATCCGCACATGCCCTCCTCGCCACCGTCGGCAATGAGCGCAGCCCAGGTGCGATCGATCTCCTCCTGCGTGTCGCAGGACACCTGGAAGGACACGGCTTCGCTGTGTGTGAAGTACGGGCCACCGTTCAGGGCCGCGAAGGGTCGACCGAACAACTCGAATTCCGAGACCATCACGGTTCCGGCGGGTTTGGGCGCGCCCTCCCCGTAGTGCGACTCGGACTTCATGCGCGAGTCGGGGAACAGCGAGACGTAGAACGCCGCCGCTTCGTGCGCCTGGTCGTCGAACCAGAGGAACGTTGTCACGCCGTGGATGCCCATGAATCCATGCTAGGGGTGCTCTCACTCCCGGGGCTGGGCCAGTCCCTGCACCACTTCCACGTTCGGCAGCTTGAGCAACTGCTGCGGATCGAGCAGGAGCTTGCTCGATCGGTTGCCGCCACCCATCACCACGCGCGTCTGGGCCATGACCGCCCCATCGACATAGACCTGCTCACGTTCGATGCCGATCGCAGTGACCCCACCGATGCGCATACCCGTCCGCTCCACGGTGACGTCTGCGTCGGCGAACGAGAGCCGCTTGGTCCCCAGCAATCCGGCCACTGCCCGATTGACGTCCAGGCGGGTCGTGCCGAGGACCACGCAGACGGCAAAGCGTTGGGGTTCCACCTTCTTGCTGGCGACGAGGATGGTGTTCGCCGCCTGTTCCAAGGTGAACCCGTAGTGCGCGCAGAAGGACGCGGTGTCCGCGAGGTCGGGGTCACATGCGAGCACCTCGCATTCGATGTCGTGCAGCAGCACCGAGTCACGCACTTGCGCGGAGAGGATGCCCAGGTCGGCCATGTTCGACGCCCCTCTCGTGTGGGCCCAGCCTAGGCAGGCGCTGCCTGGTTGACGCGAGCCGAACCCGGTGAGGGAGGGATCCGGGAAGGCGCGGGATTACCTTGACGGCATGGTGACACGCCGGCAGTTCCTGCTTGCCGCCCTCGGTGGGTCGGTCGGGCTGACCCAGTCATGGCCGCCGCCCACCTTGGCCGCGACAGGTGCGTCCCTGCCCTCGCCGGTGCCCTGGCGTCCGCATGTCGGCGATGTGGATCCGGCGGTGAAGCTCCAGGCAGCCCGGTTGGTCGAAGCGGTGGGGAACTGGGGACGTCCCGGTGCGATGCGCACGGGTGCTGGCGACCTGGCGGCGGCGCACGCACGCGCTGCAGCCGCCGGTTTCGACCCGGCGCTCGTGGCCGCGCTCGCGTCCCTGCTCGGCAGCGGCACCCGCCAGGTCGTGCGCGTGCGCATGGCGCAGTACGGCGGGATCCTCGAGCGCGCCGCGAGTGTGCTGGTCGTCGTGGATTCATGGCGGGCCAATGCGGACGGCACGGTGTCCGCGGGCGGGATCACCCTCGATGTGCGACTGGTGCGCGCGACTCCCCGGTGGCAGGTCGTCGACGTCCGACCCGCCAGGCCCCTGCCCGCCCTGGCCAGGCCGTCGAAGCTCGCGGAGCACGTCATCAGCGACGACCGCATCCGCCTCCCCCACTCGGCGCGAGCGGATGTCCTGGGCGGTGGGGTGCACGGGTCAGTGCTCCGCCTCCTACGCGACCTGTCACGTGCCCACATCGTCGATGTGAGCGTGCTGCGCTCGGGTCATCCCATCCACGTGTTCGGCACCGATCGCCTCAGTGACCACCCCCGCGGGCGGGCGGTCGACGTGTGGGCGCTCGACGGCAAGCCGCTCGCACTTCCGGCCAACCACGGCTTGGCTGCGGAGGGCATGCGCTTCGCGGTGGCCCACGGTGCATACAACGTCGGCGGACCGATGCTGCTGCCCGGTTCGCGGTTCTTCAGTGATCGCACCCACCAGGACCACATCCACCTCGGATTCGCGGTGTAGTCACTCCGCCCGCACGACTGCGGTGCGGGCCCAGGGGCTATCCTCGCGCCGTGCCCAAAGGTGACAGCCTCTTCCTCAGCATCAACCAGTTCGCCATCGATACGCCGTGGCTGCACACGCCGGCCGCGCTGTATGCGAAGTACGGGGTCCTGCTGTTCGCCCTGCTCCTCGTCATCGCCTGGTGGCGCGGACGCAGGATGGGGAACCGGACGGTCGCGGCCGCCCTGCTCGCGCCAGTCGGCACCGTCGTCGCCTTCGGCGTCCAGCAACTCATCGTCATGCTGGTGAGTGAGCCGCGCCCGTACGCCGTGCACCCGAACGCACTGGTGCTCGTCGCGAAGACCAGTGATCCGTCGTTCCCGAGCGATCATGCCTGCGTCACCGCTGCCGTGGCCGTGGGCCTGCTCTTCGCGAACCGCCGGCTCGGCTACCTGGCGGCTGCCGGTGCGCTGCTCATGGCGGCCGCCCGGCTCTACGTCGGCGCGCACTGGCCCATCGACGTGGTGGCCGGCCTGATCGTCGGCAGCCTGGTGGCCTGGGGTCTGACGTTCGCGCTCCGCGGCCCGGCCACCCGCCTGGTGGCCCGCCTCGGCGAGACCGCGCTGCGCCCGCTCGTCGCCGCTGCCTGAACCGGCAGCCGCGCAGCCGCACGGCCGTCTACATTCGCATCATGCGCATCGACTACGAACTCGACGACCAGGACAGCCCGGTGGGCCGGGCCGTCTCCCTGGCAGGCCCCGCACGCCTGCCGGATCGCGATATGGCCCTCCAGGGCGCCTACTGCCGACTGGAGCCACTCGATGCGGAGGCCCACGGCGCCGACCTCTGGGAGGCCTTCAGCGATGACCCGTCAGGCCGCACCTGGACCTACCTCGGCATCGGCCCCTTCGACAGCTTCCAGGACTTCCGTGAGCACCTGGCGCAATCGGCAGCCGCTTTCGATCCCTTCTTCTACGCCATCATCGACCGGGCCACCGGTCGGGCTGCCGGCTACGCGTCCTACCTGCGCATCGATCCCGGTGCCCGCAGCATCGAGGTCGGCTGGATCACCTACTCGCCGCGCCTCCAGCGCAGCCGGGTGGCCACGGACACCATGTTCGTCATGATGAGGAACGCCTTCGAGACCGGGTACCGGCGCTACGAGTGGAAGTGCAACGCCCTCAACGCCCCCTCCATCTCAGCGGCGCACCGGCTCGGCTTCTCCTTCGAGGGGCTGTTCCGGCAGGCCCTGGTGGTCAAGGGGCGGAACCGGGACACCGCCTGGTTCTCCGTCATCGACCGCGACTGGCCGCAGCTGCGCGTCGCCTTCGAGCAGTGGCTCGCGCACGACAACTTCGACGCCGCCGGGGTGCAGCACATGCGACTCAGTGAACTCACGGCGCCAGTGGTGGCGGCCCGTTGGCCCTCGCTCACCATCGACGCGACCGTGGCGGACTGACGACGGCGGAGCCGGGCGAACCCGGAATGGGTCCGGGGAGTCCCGGGCCGAAAGACCCGCCCGACTGCGTAACCGACGCACACCGACCCCGTAACAATCCAGAAACGCGGCCGTGTAAGGGTTCTCCCATGCGCCAGCCAGGCGCCCCCCGTCCGATGCGAGGAGCAGACATGTTCAACAGCGCACACGAGGTCGCGGAGTTCATCAAGAACGAAGGCGTCAAGTTCATCGACG
>DAHWFQ010000075.1:0-6215 GCA_027324895.1 Actinomycetota bacterium
TCGCCATCTTCAGGATGAGCGAGCCCTTCTCCGTCCAGACGCCTGCCGCCAGCCCGTACTGCGTGTTGTTCGCCTTCTCGATGGCCTCTGCCGGCGTGCGGAAGGTGAGCACGGAGAGCACGGGGCCGAAGATCTCCTCGCGGGCGATCCGATGGGCCTGCGAGACGCCGGTGAAGATGGTTGGGGCGAACCAGAAACCCTTGTCGGGCAAGGCGCAATCGGCGCTCCATCGCTCGGCACCCTCGGTGTCGCCGGTTGCGCTGAGCTCGCTGATGCGCGCCAACTGCGCTGCCGAGTTGATGGCGCCGACATCCGTGTTCTTGTCCAGCGGGTCGCCGACCCGGAGCGTGCCCATGCGGCGCTTCAGGCGCACCACCACCTCTTCGGCCACGGACTCCTGGACGAGCAGGCGCGAGCCCGCGCAGCACACGTGGCCCTGGTTGAAGTAGATGCCGTTCACGATGCCCTCGACCGCCTGGTCCATGGGGGCATCGTCGAACACGATGTTGGCGCCCTTCCCACCCAGCTCGAGCGTCACGCGCTTGCTGGTCCCGGCCACGGACTCAGCGATCCGTCGTCCGACTGCGGTGGAGCCCGTGAAGGCGACCTTGTCGACACCCTTGTGGGCCACGACCGCCGCGCCGGTCCCGTTGTGGCCGGTCACGATGTTCACGACGCCCGCCGGGAGGCCGGCCTGCTGGCACACCTCGGCGAAGAGCAGTGCTGTGAGCGGTGTCGTCTGTGCGGGTTTGAGCACCACGGTGTTGCCGCACGCCAGCGCCGGCGCGATCTTCCACGACAGCATGAGCAGGGGGAAGTTCCAGGGGATGACCTGTCCGGCGACCCCGACGGGCCGTGGGTTGGGCCCGAAGCCGGCGTACTCGAGCTTGTCCGCCCAGCCCGCGTAGTGGAAGAAGTGCGCGGCCACCAAGGGGATGTCGACGTCGCGCGACTCCTTGATCGGCTTGCCGTTGTCGATCGACTCCAGGACGGCGAGCTCGCGGCCGCGCTCCTGGATGATCCGGGCGATCCGGTAGAGGTACTTGGCGCGCTCCGCACCGCTCAGCCGCGACCACCGGGTGAAGGCGCGGCGGGCCGCGCGAACTGCGCGATCGACGTCGGGCTCCGTGCCCTCCGCCACCAGGGCCAGCGCTGACTCATCGGCGGGGTTGATGGTGGGGTAGTACTCGCCGGCGACCGGCTCCACGAACTCGCCGTCGATGAAGAGGCCGTACTGCGCGTGCAGCCTCACCACTGCGCGCGACTCGGGCGCGGGTGCGTACTCGAAGAGCTTGCCCATGGTTTGGATCCCGCCCTTAATCGATCGTCACGTAATCGGGGCCGTCGTAATGACCGGTGGTCAGCTTGTGCCTCTGCAGCAACAGGTCGTTGAGCAGCGTCGAGGCGCCGATGCGGAAGAGGCTCGGAGTCAGCCAGTCGCCACCGGTGACCTCGTTCACCAGCACGAGCATCCTGAGTGCGTCCTTGGTGCTGCGGATGCCGCCGGCGGGCTTCATGCCGATGTGCCTGCCGGTGATGGCATGCCAATCGCGCACGGCCTCCAGCATCACGAGCACCACGGGCGCGGTGGCTGCGGGCTGCACCTTGCCCGTCGAGGTCTTGATGAAGTCGGCGCCGGCCATCATGGCCAGCCACGATGCCCTGCGCACGTTGTCGTACGTCTGCAGTTCACCGGTCTCGAGGATCACCTTGAGGTGCGCGTGCTCGCAGGCCTGCTTCACGGCCTGGATCTCCTCGAACACCTGCAGGTAGCGGCCCGACAGGAAGGCGCCGCGGTCGATCACCATGTCGATCTCGTGGGCCCCGTTCGCGACGGCGTCGCGCACGTCGAGGATCTTCACATCGAGCGAGGCCCGACCGCTCGGGAAGGCGGTGGCGACGGCCGCGATTCGGATCGGCGAATCCGCGCCCAGTGCCTGCTTGGCGTACGGCACCATGTCGCCGTAGACGCAGACCGCTGCGGTGTGCGGCGTCGCGGCATCGGTGGGGTCCGGGTGTGCGGCCTTGACGCACAGCGCATGCACCTTGCCCGGCGTATCCGCGCCCTCCAGGGTCGTGAGGTCGATCATGGAGATGGCGAGATCGATCATCTCGCGCTTGGTCTGCGCCTTGATGGAGCGGGTGCCGAGTGCAGCCGCACGGGCGTCCGCGCCCACCTGGTCGACGCCCGGGAGCCCGTAGAGGAAGCGGCGCAGCGCCGCATCCGAACCGGTCGCCGCAGCCAAATCGCTGTCACTGATACCGAGGACCAGAGTCACGTCCACAGCCTAGGGGAGTCGATAGTGTGGAGCGCCCGTGAGCCTTGGGAGAGACGATGACCGATGACCCGTACATGCTGATGCACTCCGTGGCCGAGACGCGGCCCGCGGATCGCATGCACCGGTACGACCCGCACCTGGCGGGCCTGGTGTTCGAGTACGTGCGCACGCGCCTCAGCTTCATCGACACGCCGCTTGACCACCCGTCGGGGCCCGAGCCGATCATCGCCGCACTCGACGGCTTCATCGACAAGTACGGCCGGGACCCGCGCGAGGTGCTCGACGCGTACGTCAAGCACATCGCGGCCAACGTGCTCTCCACGGACAGCCCGCGCTTCTTCGGATTCATCCCCGCGGCGCCCACCAAGGCCTCCCTGCTGTTCGACACCGTCGTCTCCATCGCCTCGCTGCAGGGTTGCTCCTGGCTCGAGGCCTCCGGAGCGCTGGTCGCGGAGAACCAGGTGCTGCGCTGGATCGCCGACCTCGCCGGCATGCCGGAGACGGCGGGCGGGACCTTCGTGTCCGGTGGCTCCGCTGGCAACCTGTCAGCGCTGGCGGTGGCGCGCGAGATCGGGCGCAAGCGCTTCGGCGTGCGCGAGGTGCGCATCGCGTGCAGCGATGACGCGCACTCCTCGGTGGCGAACGCCCTGCGCATCCTCGACGTCGAGGCCGTGGTCATCCCCTCCACCGACCATCGGCTCACCGGCGAGGACCTGCAGCGCGCCCTGGACGGTTACGAGGGACCGCCGGTGGTCGCCGTGGTGGCGACCTCGGGAACCACCAACGCCGGCATCGTCGACGACCTGCAGGGCATCAGTGAGATTTGCCGTGCCCGCAACCTCTGGCTCCACGTCGACGGTGCCTACGGTGGCGCCGCCCTGCTCTCCGACCAGCGCTGGCGCTTCGCCGGCCTCGAGTACGCGGACTCCTTCATCACGGACCCGCACAAGTGGTGGTTCGCCCCCTTCGACTGCGCGGCCCTGCTCTACCGTGATCCGGACCAGGCCGCCTCGGTGCACACGCAGCACGCGTCATACCTGGACCCGCTGCACCAGGCGGACCACCCCGTGTACTGGAACCCCACTGACCTCGCGCACCACCTGTCGCGACGGGCGCGCGGCCTGCCGCTCTGGTTCTCACTCGCGGTGCACGGAACTGACGCCTACGCGGCGGCCGTGCAGCATGTGCTCGACCTGGCGCAGGAGACCGCAGCGCTCATCAGCGACCTGCCCCACGTGGAGCTCATCCGCGAGCCGGGCCTTTCCATCGTGCTGTGGCGACGTCCGGGTTGGGGAAAGGACGACTACCTGGCACTGCAGGACCGACTGCTGGAGCAGCAGGTCGCCTTCGCCACCCCGACCGTGTGGGAGGGCGAGGTGGTGGGACGCTTCGCACTCCTGCACCCGAGCACGACCATCGAGATGATCAAGGCCGTCCTCGACGCCGCGATGTAGTCACAGGCCCAGCGCGTGCCGGATCTCCTGCTGCATGCGTGCGATGGCGGCGTCCGCCCGGTCCCGGGCGGATCCGTCGGGATCGGTGACGAACTGCAGGTAGCACTTGAGCTTCGGCTCGGTGCCGCTGGGCCGCACGATGACCTGGCTGTTCGCGGTGCGCAGGCGCAGGCCCTCCGTGGGCGGCAGACCGTCGACACCGTTGCTCAGGTCCTCGCAACTCGAGACCGTCTCGCCGCCCAGGGTCTTCGGTGGTGAGGTGCGCACGCGCTCCACGGCGGCGAGGATGGCCGCGGGGTCATCGATGCGCAGCGAGAGTTGCGACGTGGCATGCAGCCCGAAGCGACCGTAGATGGCGTCCAGCGCATCGAGCAGGGTGCGCGCCTCGGCCTTCAGTGAGGCGGCCATCTCCACGATGCGCAGACCCGCGCTGATGCCGTCCTTGTCGGCCACGAGTTGTGGCGCCACGCAGTAGCCCAGCGCCTCCTCGTAGCCGAACTCCAGATCGGGCACGCGGGCGATCCACTTGAAGCCGGTGAGCGTCTGCTGCGATCGCAGACCCTCGGCGGTGGCCAGCCGGTGCAGCAGCGTCGAGGACACGATGGAGTCCGCGAGCACCCCCGTGGGCGCGGGCAGACGGAAGCGACGGGTGCGCTCGATGGTCCACCAGGCGAGCAGGGTGCCCAGCTCGTCACCGGTGAGCAGCCTCCAGGCACCGTTGCGGGGGTCGAACACGCCGGCGGCGCAACGGTCTGCATCCGGATCATGGGCGATGGCGATGTCGGCGTGCTCGGCCGCGGCATGCGCGAGCAGCAGGTCCGCCGCACCCGGCTCCTCCGGGTTGGGGAACGCCACGGTCGGGAAGTCGGGATCGGGCGCGGCCTGTGCGGTCACCACCGACGGCACGCGGAACCCGGCGGCGCGCATGGCCGCCATCCACACCTCGTGGCCGACGCCGTGCATGGAGGTGGACACGACCCGGATGGCGCGAGGAGCGTCGGGTGCGACGAGCGATGACGCGGCATTCACGTAGGCGTCGACGATGTCGTGCGTGAGCATGCTGAAGCCCTCGCCGCGGGGGAGCGATGCGACGGAGCTGACACGTGCGATCTGCTCCGCGATCTCGGCGTCCGTCGGCGGGATGATCTGGCTGCCGTCCCCGAGGTAGACCTTGTAGCCCTTGTCCTGCGCTGGGTTGTGCGAGGCCGTCACCATGATGCCGGCATCGACCTCGAGCGCCCGGATCGCGAATGCCAGCAGTGGCGTGGGCAGCACGGTGGGCATGACGAACGCGCGGATGCCGGCGCCCGTCAGGATCTCCGCGGTGTCGATGGCGAAGTCCAGGCTGCGGTGGCGGGCGTCGTACCCGATCACGGCGCTGGAACCGTTGTGCTGCAACAGGTATTGGGCGATGCCGGCAGCGGCTCGTGACACCACCGCCCGGTTCATGTGCGATGGGCCCGGTCCAAGGGCGCCTCGCAACCCGGCGGTGCCGAAGCTGAGGAAGGGGCCGAAGGCGCTGCGCAGGCGGGCTTCCGCATCGACGTCTCCGCCATCGGCGGCCGCCAGCAGCGCATCCGTTGCCTCCACCGTGCTGCTGTCAGGGTCGTCGTCCCGCCAGGCCAGGACGCGCGAGCGCACGTCGTCTTCGAGCATCACATCTTCCGCAGCACGTCAGCGAGCAGCGCACCCACGCGGGCGGTGGCTGCGCGTCCGGCTTCCAGCACCTCTTCGTGGTTCAGGGACTCGCCGCTCATGCCGGCTGCCAGGTTCGTCACCAGCGAGATGCCGAGCACCTCGAGACCGGCCTCGCGCGCGGCGATGGTCTCGAGCACGGTGGACATGCCGACGAGCTCCGCGCCGATGGTGCGCAGGTAGCGGATCTCCGCCGGTGTCTCGTAGTGCGGGCCGAGGAGGCCCGCGTAGACGCCCTCGGGGAGCGAGGGGTCGATGCTCCGGCAGAGTTCGCGCAGGCGTGGCGAGTAGGCATTCGTGAGGTCCACGAAGGTGGCGCCGACGATCGGTGAGTGACCCGTGAGGTTGAGGTGGTCGGCGATGAGGACCACCGATCCCGGGTGCCATGACGGGTCCAGACCGCCCGCGGCATTGGTGAGGATGACCGCCTTGGCGCCCGCAGCGGCGGCCGTGCGCACATAGTGCGTGACCACGTCGACGCCGAGGCCCTCGTACATGTGATGCCGGCCCATGAAGACCAGGGCGTGACGGTCGCCGCCGATGTTGACGCTGCGCAGCCTGCCCGCGTGACCGACCACGGTGGTGGCGGAGAAACCGTCGATCTGCGAGTACTCGACCTCGCTGTTGGTTGCGCCGAAGGCGTCGACCGCGGTGCCCCAGCCACTGCCGAGGACCACTGCGACGTCGTGTGTGCGAATGCCGGTGATGCGAGCGATGGCGGCCGCTGATGTGCGCGCCAATTCATACGGGGTCAGCATGTCGCCGACCATAGTCCGACCGGCGCTCA
>DAHWFQ010000235.1:0-25087 GCA_027324895.1 Actinomycetota bacterium
GGGCGTGCTCGAGCTGAACACCGGCCGCATCGGCAGCGTGGTGGTTGCCGCCACCTCCACCCTCGGCGTCTGTCGCGAACTGGACACCGGCAGGGGATGCGGCAGGTGGTGAGGCGTCGTCACCGGCGACTTGGCGGCAGGGGGTGGCGTGGCCGGCGGCGTGGGGCTTGGGGGCGGCGGTGATGCGCTCGGTGATGCGCTCGGGGATGCGCTCGGGGTGGAGGACGGGCTGGGGTCCGCCACCGGCGTGGGGGCCGGTAGCGGGGCCGCGGGCGGATTCGTCCCCTGGGGCTGCGGAGGCGGCGAGGGCCTGCTCGTGGTCGGGCTGGGAGACGGCGCCGGCGTCGTGGGCTCCGGGGTGGGTGACGACTCGGTCGGCTCGGGGGTGGGCGACGACTCGGTCGGCTCGGGGGTGGGACTGGTGACGGTGGGGGTCGGGGACGGGGTGCGGGTGGGCTTGGCGTGGGGCGTGGGATCCGCGGCGTGCGTGGAGCGCGGTTCCGGCCCCTCCTCCGCCTGTGCCGGCGACAGCGCCAGGTCGAGCATGACCGGCGCGAAGGCGGGGATGGCGATCAGGTGCAGGGCCAGCAGCATGCGGGCCGCTCCCTGCAGGCGAAGGTGAGCCAGTGTGTTCCGCTGCATATCGACCCCCGCATCAAGGATGTGTTGCACGGTACGAGGCGAAGGGACCTTTGGCACTACCCGAAGCGGTTCAATATTCGGGTATCCGAATCTCGAAATGGAGAATTCACCTATCGGAAGCCGACGCAGCGGCCCGAGCCCGGCTCAGACGGGCTGGTTGGCACCCACGCCGGCCGCCCAGGCCGCCTCGAGGGTCTGCGTGAACGCCTCCAGTGGTTGGGCCCCGGAGATCCCGTAGCGGCGGTCGAACACGAAGAAGGGCACGCCGGTCGCGCCGAAGCTGGCTGCGGTGCGGGCGTCGTCCGCGACCTCGGTCGCGAAGGCGTCGGATTCCAGGACCTGCTGGGCCGCGGCTCGGTCCAAGCCGGCTTCGTCGACGAAGGCCAGCAGGTCGGCGTGCGTGAAGACGGCACGTCCCTGCTCGAAGTAACCCGAATACAGGTTCTCCAGTAGACGCTCGGCACTTCCCTGCGCCTGCGCCCACAACAGCAGGCGATGCGCGTCACGCGTGTTGCCCGAGAGTGTGGCGTCGAGGTCGTAGCACAGGCCCTCGCCATCGGCGATGGTGCAGACGTTCTGCTGCATCTGTCGCACCTGATCGGCACTCACGCCGTACTTCTCCGCCAAGTGCTGTCCGGTGGGTACGATCCCGGTCGCATCGGGCTGGAGTTGGAAGGCGCGGTGGACGATGGTCACGTCATCGGCGTGCGCGAAGGACTTGAGCGCGGCCTGTAGGCGTCGTCGCCCGATGAAGCACCACGGGCACACGACATCGGACCAGACCTCGACCAACACGTTCCATCACTCCAATGCCTTCGACGACGGGGCAACGATCGGGGCGCGGCGGGCATTCCCGATGCCGCGCAGCCATCGTGAACCGGCCGGGGTCGTCCGACGTACTCAGGGATGTGCGGACCGGCGGCGCGAGTCCCCTCGAACACGATCCGAATCGAACCCTGCATTGCCCGCAAACCCAGGTCCTTGTACCTGCTGCATGATTCAGTCGGGGAAGCCAGCGAGAACGAGGGAACATGAGCACATCTGAGGCACGCAGGGCCAAGCCTGCGCCGGGCAAGGCGACCGGGTCGACGCACGGCGGGGTAGCGCTACGGGTGAGCCTGGGTTCGATGCCGCTTCCCATGCGGGTCCTGCGGCTCATGCTCGGCGGGACCTTCCTCTACGCGGGCATCTACAAGGCGCTCGACGCCAGCTTCCTGGACCCCCGTTCCTCCGGCTACATCGGCGTGCAGATCGGGGCCTTCGCGCAGAACTCGCCGATCTCCTTCCTGCTCACGCACATGGAGGAGCACGCGACGCTCGTGGGCTGGGGCACCATGCTGCTGGAGTTCGCCATCGGCATCGCGGTGTTGGCGGGTGTGTGGATGTTCCCCGCCTCCATTGCCGGCCTCGGGCTCTCGCTCAGCCTGTGGCTCTCGTCGTCGTGGCACGTCACGCCCTACTTCCTCGCGAGTGACCCCGCGTACGCCGCCATGTGGATCGCATTCGGGCTCGGCGTGTTCCCGCGGGGTGGCCTGGCCCAGGAAGCCCAGACCCTCGTCGAACGGCGCAGCCTCCTGCAGATCGGCGGTGTGGGTGCGCTCTCCATCCTCGGCGCGGTCGTGCTCAGGCCCTTCGCGTCCGGGCCGACCCGTTCCACGGCCCCGACGACCACCACCTCGACGACGGGTGGCACGGCGGCCAGCTCGTCGGGAACCACGGTGGCCACACTGGCCAATCTGCCGGTGGGCCAGGCCGTGAACTTCACGGCCTCGGACGGCAGCCCGGCGGTGGCCGTGCGCACCGCCACCAATACGGTCGCCGCGTTCAGTGCCATCTGCACGCATCAGGGCTGCACGGTCCAGTACGACGCCGGCGCCAAGGTGCTCGTCTGCCCCTGCCATGGCGCCGCCTACGATCCTGCCAACCACGCCAAGGTGCTGCAGGGCCCGGCCCCCGCGCCACTGCAGGAGCTCAAGGCCACCATCACCGGTGGCAAGGTCGTCGTGAGCTGATCCCCGGCACCACGAGAGCGCCCGCCCGGACCACCGGAACGGGCGCTCTCGTGTGATCGGGTGTCAGGCCCTCGCAATGCGTTGGTAATCGTCGTCGAGGCGCTCGATGTCGAGTTCGTCGAAGTCGCCGAAGGCGACCTCCAGGACGCGCACGCGCACGTCGGAGGAGTTGCCCATGCGATGGGTCGCGGTGCGCGGGATCCAGACGAGCTCATCGGGTTGCGCAGCCCAGGTGCGATCATCGATGGTCACGTCGACCGGACCGTCGAGGATGCACCACAACTCGTCCCGCAAGCGGTGCCGTTGCAGGGAGAGCCGTTGGTGGGGCTGGACGGTGATCACCTTGACGGTGCCCACCGCGTTGGACAGGAATTGCTCGAAGGATCCCCACGGTCGCTGCTCGGTGAAGACGGCGTCGACTTCGCTCACGTTCATGGGTTCACCGTATCCAACGCCGGGCCCCTGAGGTCGCTGCGGCGGCTGCGCGGACGCCGGGATTTCGAGCCAGGGTGTGGGCCCCGCACATCGCGGGCGGCCGACTGCCGCCGCCCATCGCACCCGCAGGTGCGCGTCCTGTTCAGCCCAAGCCGTTGAACACGAAGTGCTTGGCGGCGTCGATCTCCTCCTCGACGTCGCCACCGTGTTCGATGCGCCGCACGCACACTTCGATGACGGATTGGATCTGCTGCGCGAGGCGCACCGCGTCCTGTTCACCATGGCGTCCGAGTGCATGCATGAGCGGCGCAGCCATGGCCTGGTGGAGTCCATTCACCTGCGCCTTGCGGGTCGGTGGCAGATCGGCATTCGCGGCAGCGCGCACGAAGGCGTGCCGCCCGTCGATGACGTAGCGCAGGGCGGCACCCATCCACAGTTCGATGGCCTCACGCTCCGAGGTCGCGGGGAGCGTGGCCTGCTTGAGGTGCGCGGCCATGGTGATGAGCTCGTCCACCAGGATGTCCGCGATCATGTCGGCGCCCGATGCGAAGTACGAGTACACGCTCGATCGCGCGATGCCGACGCGCTCCGCGACGGCGGCCACGGTCACCGCCCCGATGCCCTGCTCGTGTGCGATCTCGGCGGCGGCGTTGAGCAGTGAGGCCTGACGGAGGTCACGGTTCTCTGCGACGGTCTGACCCACGATCTTCGGCATCCCCGAAGTATCGCAGACGCACATCCCTGGGAATTGGCGCGTTCAACGCAGGTTCCCGTCGGAATCTGCGCAGATTCCGACGGGAACCCAGCGCTGACTCACAGATTCCGGGGGGAACTCAAACAGGGCGCGGGGTCAGCCCTGTCGGGCGGCCCAGGCGCCTTCCAGGCGATCGAGCGCGGCGACCAGCACGGTTCGCGGGCAGGCCAGGTTCATGCGTACGTGTCCGCTCCCACCGGGGCCGAAGGCGGGTCCCATGTTGAGCGCCAGCTTGGCCTCGTGCGTGAAGAACTGCTCGAGTTCACGATCGGTCAGGCCCCACTCACGGCAGTCGAGCCACAGGAGGTAGGTGGCCTCGAGCTCCACGGTCTTGATGCTCGGCATGCGCTCGGCGATGGATGTGCGCACGAACCGGGCGTTGGCATCGATGTACTCGACACACTCCTGCAGCCAGGCTTCACCCTGCTCGTATCCCGCCTGGCAGGCGACGAGGCCGAGGCGGTTCGCTCCGGCCGCAGCCGAGCGCATGAGTTCCGCATTGAGCTCACGGCGCAGCGTGGCGTCCTCGACGAACACATTCGAGGTGTGCAGCCCGGCCACGCTGAAGGTCTTGCTGGGGGCGGTGCAGGTGATCGTGATGCGCGAGAACTCGGGCTTGATGGCCGCGAACACGTGGTGCCGCCGACCCGGCATCACCAGGTCCTGGTGGATCTCATCGGAGACGACGATCACGTCGTGGCGCACGCAGATGTCACCCATGCGCGTCAGCTCCTCGAGCGACCACGCCCGGCCCACCGGGTTCGCGGGGTTGCAGAGGATGAACATGCGCACGTCCTCGTCGACGATCTTGCGCTCGAAGTCCTCGAAGTCGATCTCGTAGCGGCCGTCGACCAGCTGCAGTTCGTTGAAGACGAGCTTGCGGTCGTTCAACTTCACCGCCGAGTGGAACGGTGGGTAGACGGGCGGCTGGATGAGCACCGCGCCACCCGGCTGCGTGCAGCCGCGAACGGCGGCGGAGAACGCCGTCACCACGCCGGGCGTCTTGATCAGCCAACCCTCCTCGACGGTCCATCCGTAACGACGTTGCATCCATGACGCGATGGCGTCGAAGTAGTCCCGCTTGGTACCCGCATAGCCGAAGAGCCCACGCTGCGCTGCAGCGACCACGGCGTCGGTGATGGCCTGGGGTGAGCGGAAGTCCATGTCCGCGACCCAGAGAGCGAGGGCGTCCGCGTCGTAGCCGCGCTCGGTGAGGAAGTTCCACTTGGAGCCATTGCTGTTGCTGAAATCGACGACTTCGTCGAACCGTGACGACATGGTGCGAGGCTATCGGTTGCTGCGAATCCGCAGCGCGCGGCGAGCCGGATCAGGCGAGGGCTCCGGCCAGGTCGGCGATCAGGTCGGACGCGGCCTCGATGCCGACGGAGACGCGGAGCAGGCGCTCGTTGATGCCGCGCAAGCGTCGTTCCTCCTCGGGCACATCGGCATGCGTCTGCGTGTACGGGTAGGTGATGAGCGACTCGACACCGCCCAGGCTCTCCGCGTACTGGATGAGCTGCACCCGGTTGAGGATGGCGACGGCGGTGGCCTCCGAGTCGACCTCGAACGAGAGCATGGAGCCGAAGCCACGGGACTGCCGTCGCGAGACGTCGATGCTCGGATGGTCGGCGAGGCCGACGTAGTGGACGGCCCGGACCTTGGGTTCACCACGCAGCCAGCCCGCGATGGCGATGGCATTCGACTGCGCGGTCTCCATGCGCAGCGCAAGCGTCTTGATGCCGCGGATCTGCAGCCAGGCGTCGAAGGGGCCCAGCGCATAGCCGATGGAGCCGAAGATGGCGCGGATGCGTTCGGCGAGCTCCTGCGAGTCGACGACGACGTAGCCGGCCAGGCTGTCGTTGTGCCCACCGAGGTACTTGGTGCCCGAGTGGACGACGATGTTGGCGCCCAGTTGCAGGGGGTTCTGGAAGTAGGGCGAGAGGAAGGTGTTGTCCACGATGACGAGAAGTCCCCGCTCGCGGGCCACCCTCGCCACGGCTGCGATGTCGGTGACGAGCATCATGGGATTGGTCGGCGTCTCCACGAAGATCGCCTTCGTCTCCGGTCGGATGAGTGCGCCCAGTGCCGCCAGATCGTTGGTGTCGACCGCGTCGAACGTGACACCGTTCTTCGCCATGACGGTGCGGAAGTAGCGGATGCTGCCCCCGTAGAGGTCGTCCGAGTGGATGATGTGGTCCCCGGGCGCGAAGAGCTCGCCCACGCAGGCCAGGGCCGCCATGCCGGTGCTGCAGGCGACTGCATCGACGCCGTGCTCGAGATCGGCGATGAGGCGCTCGAGGTGGTTGCGCGTGGGGTTCTCGATGCGCGAGTAGTCGAAGCCGGTGGACTCACCGACACCCGGATGGGCGAAGGTGGCGGTGGCGTAGATCGGCACGGATACGGCGCCACTGGGGTCGCGCGGCTGATCGCCGCCGTGCACCACTCGGCTGCGGATGTCCATGCGTCGCCTCCTTGACTGGTGCGCAAGCGTAATCGGCACCGGGCCCTTGGCCCTGCCGGGTCTCCGGACGCCCGGCGCGGGAAGCGGGAACGCGGTTTGGGCGTTGCAGTGGGAGGTCTGGCATCCTTTCCCAGCAAGCCGGAGGAACACATGCCCACGTACGAATACCTTTGCCAGGACTGCGAGCAACCGCTCGAGGTCTTCCAGTCGTTCACGGACGACGCGCTCACCGTGTGCCCCAACTGCTCGGGCAGCCTGCGCAAGGTCTTCGGAAGTGTCGGCGTGGTCTTCAAGGGATCCGGGTTCTACCGCACGGATTCACGGGATTCGAAGTCGTCAGCCTCCATACCCGCGGCCAGCAAGTCCGAGGGCAAGAAGGCGGATGCGCCGGCAACTGCGGCCGCAGCCCCGGCGGCGGCCAGCACGAGCACCTCGAGCTCCGCCGCTTCCTGACCACTTGGCCCGCTGGGCCGGCCGCCTCGCGAGTGGCTGTGGCACCGCATCAGCTCCCACACCCGGCCGGCTGAGGAGCCAAGGGCCGGCCGTGGTCGATCCGACCAACCAGCCGTGGTGCGGAACTCGCCTCAGCCGTGGTGCGGCGGCTTGTTCCGCATGAACTCGGCATCCCGATCGGCATCGCTTCGCTCGGCCTGCGCCTGTTCCCTGATGGCCCGGTCGTCCCGCGTCTCCTCGGGCAGCAGCTCGGCGTCCGCCAGCGCCGCCCGCAATCGACGCCTGGCCTCCGCCTTGCGCGCCTCGTCATCCGTCACACCGGGAACAATACGGTCATGCGCGTGATGAGGGCCGAGGAGTGGCGGCCTCGTGCCGAAGCGCACGCGGCGCAGATCGACGACTGGTCACGCGGTCACCGCGAACGCCGCGGCGATCGCCACCCCGTCGAGGACTTCCTTTGGCACTACTACTCGTTTCGGCCCTCGCACCTGCGCCGGTGGCATCCCGGTCCGGGCATCGCGCTGCTCGACGCACCGGAACATGCGGTGTGGCCGCACTACGTGACTGATGCTGAGGGCACGCATGCCGACCTGCGCACCATCGGGGAGCGTCGGCGAGCCCTCGCCTGGATGCGGGACCTGCTGCAGCGCACCCTGCAGCGCGAGCCGCGCTTCGCCTGCTTCGCCTTGCACGAGTGGGCCATGGTGTACGGCCTGGAGCAGCACCAGGTCCGGCACGAGCAGGCGCCACTCCGCCTTGCACCGCAACGGATCCGCGAAGTCGTGGAGGCCGCGACCCTGCGCTGCTCGCACTTCGACGCCTTCCGCTTCTACACGCCAGCGGCCGTACCGCGCAACGAATTGCAGCCCACACGCGAGACCCAGATCGACCTGGAACAGCCGGGCTGCCTGCATGCGAACATGGACCTCTACAAGTGGTGCTACAAGGCCGCTCCCTTCGTGAGCAGCGACCTCACACGTGACGCTTTCGCCCTGGCCCGCGAGATCCGGCTGCTCGATGTGCAGGCGTCCCCCTACGACCTGAGTGCATGGGGCACGCCATCACTCGACGTCGAGACGGCCGACGGGCGCGCGGAGTTCGTGGCCAGGCAGCGGGCGTTCACGAGCCGCGCCAATGCGCTGCGCGTCCGCCTCATCGCAGAACTGGACGCTGCACTGGCCTGACCCCCAGCTCGAGTTCCCCGCTCCAGTGCTGCTTCGGGCGTCAGTCGCCCAGGATCTCCAGCGCTGCCAGCTTGGCCTCCACCTCGGATGCAGCGGAGATGGCCACCTCGGCGGCACGGACGCAGGTGGCACGGTCCACCTGGGCCAGGAAGCCGCGCACTTCCGCCAGCGCCGGCGGCGACATGGAGAGCGAGGAGACGCCCAGCCCGACGAGCACCGCGGCCAACTTCGGATCGGCGGCCGCCTCACCGCACACGCCGAGTGGGCGGGCCAGGTTCTTGGCGTGACTGGCGGCCACCTGGATGGCGCGCAGCACCGCCGGGTGCCACGAGGTGGTGAGGTCCGAGAGACGGGCGTCGAGACGGTCCGCGGCCATCACGTACTGCGTCAGGTCGTTGGTGCCCAGGGAGCCGAAGTCCACCTCGGCCAGGACATGGTCGGCCATGATGGCGGCGGCCGGTGTCTCCACCATGACGCCGACATGCTTGAGCCCGAGCGCGCGGGCGCGGGCGGCGAAGTCGCGGGCCTCGGCGGCCGTGGCGATCATCGGCGCCATGACCCACACGTCCGCCGTGCTCGCAGCCGCCGCGATCGCGAGTGCTCGCAACTGGCGGTTCACCAGCTCGTCGTCGATGCGGTTGAGGCGCCAGCCGCGAACGCCGAGCGCCGGGTTCTCCTCGTGCTCCGCAGCGATGAAGGGGACCGGCTTGTCGGAGCCGGCGTCGATCGTGCGCACGACGACACGGCGGCCGGCCATGGCGGAGAACACGCTGCCGTACAGCTCGACCTGCTCCTCGATGGTGGGCTCCGTCTGGCGCTCGAGGAAGGCGAGTTCCGTGCGGAACAGGCCGATGCCCTCGGCACCGGCGGAGGCTGCGGCGACCACCGCGTCCACCTTGCCGGCGTTGGCGAGCAGCGTGACCGGGGTGCCGTCGGAGAGTCGACCAGGTCCGGTGACGGCCGCGGCTCGCGCGCGCAGCGCAGCCTCACGGGCAGCGCGCCCGGCCACCTCGGTGTCCGACGCGTCGGGGATGGCGACTCCCTCCCGGCCATCGACGAGCAGCAGGGTGCCATCTGCGAGGCCGTCCACGCCGGTGCAGCCGACGATGGCGGGGATGCCGAGGCCGCGCGCGACGATGGCGGTGTGTGAGGTGGGTCCGCCCTTGGCCACGACGAGGGCCAAGGCGTTGTCGAGGTCGAGTGCCGCCGTGTCGGCAGGCGTGAGGTCGTCGGCCACGATGACTGACGGACGCTCGAGCTTGGTGGCCGTGTGCGTGACGCCGGCCAGGTGGTCGATGGCGCGATCGGCGATCTCGTCGAGGTCGTTCACGCGCTCAGCGAAGTAGCCGCCGAGGGATTCGAGCGCTGCTCGGAAACCGGCGAAGGCGTCGCGGATCGGCTCGCGCACATCGGGGTAGGTGGCGTCGTCCGTAAGGCGGGCGCCGATGGCCTCGACGAGTGCCGGGTCGCGGGCGATCATCGACTGCGCTTCGAGCACCTCGCGGGCCACCTCGATGGTCGCGGCGTGGGCACGACGCTCGAGATCGTCGGCCACTGCGTCTAGCGCGGCGAACACCTCACGCGGGGACGCCGGGACGGGCTTGCTGATGACGTTGCGCCGGATGCGGAACACCGGCCCGTGCGCCACGCCGGGAGAGACACCGATGCCGGCGAACTGCATCATGCCTTGGGCTCTTCCACGTCGTGGTCGGTGAGGATGACGTTGGCGATGGTGTCGAGCACCGCTTGGGCGTTCTCGTGGTCGCCCACGTTGATCTCGACCTCCTCGCCCTGCTTCACGCCGAGCGCCAGCACGGACAGCATGGACGCGGCATTCACCTGCTTGTCGCCGACGCGCCCGATCGTCACGGGAACGCCGGCACCGGCCGCCGCCTTGACGAGGATGGACGCAGGACGCGCGTGGAGTCCGACGCGGCTTCCGACGGTGACGATTCTGCTTGGCATGGCTTCCCCTGTTGCGTGTGGTGGGTCGGGCGTTCGGGGGTGGTTCGGGCTGTGGTGCTGCTGGTGCTCCCTCCCCCAAGGGAGCACCAGCAATCTATCGGTGGGGGGTTAGGCGTCGACCTCGGTGGACTGGCCGATGCCCTTGGCGATGATCACGCAGGCGCAGGTGACGACTGCACCGACGACGAGCGCGGCCAGGAAGCCCAGCGGGTTGCCGATGAGCGGGAGCACCCAGATGCCGCCGTGGGGAGCGCGGAGCGTGGCACCGAGCGCCATGTTCAGAGCGCCGGCGATGCCGGAGCCGATCATGAGCGAGGGGATGACACGAATCGGGTCAGCGGCGGCGAAGGGGATGGCGCCTTCGGTGATGAAGGAGGCGCCGAGCACCCAGGCGGCCTTGCCGTTCTCGATCTCCGACTCGGAGAAGAGCTTCGGGCGAAGGACCGTGGCGAGGGCGAGACCGAGCGGCGGGGTCATGCCCGCCACCATCACGGTGGCCATGACCTGCAGGCCGTGACCGGTCGTTGCGGAACCAGCGGCAGTGAGGCCGGCGACGCCGAAGGTGTAGGCAACCTTGTTGATCGGGCCACCCATGTCGAACGCCATCATGAGACCGATCACCAGGCCGAGCACGATGCCGGATGTGGCACCCATGCCGTTGAGCCAGTTGGTGGCCCCTGTGTTGAGCGGTGTCACGATGTTCTTCACGACGAAGTACATGATGATCAGGGTGCCGATCACGCTGAGCAGCGGATTGACCACGATGGGCATGATCGAGCGGATCGCTGATGGAACCGGCCAGCCGGAGATCCACTGCGCGATGAGACCGGCGACCAGGCCACCGGCCATGGCGCCGAGGAAGCCGGAGCCGATGCTGCCGGCGACGGCACCCGCCGCGAAGCCGGGGACCAGACCCGGACGATCGGCGATTCCGTAGGCGATGAAGCCGGCGAGGGCCGGGAGCAGGAAGCCCCATGGCGCCATGGCGAGGCCGAAGAAGAAGGCGCCGATGCGCACGTTCATGGCGAGCGCCGCGTTGTTCGCGTCGACGCCGTCCAGTGCGTTCTGCACCGACAGGCTGGTGAAGCCATGCGGATCGCCCGAGATCATGAAGCTGATGGCGATGAGAATGCCGCCCGCGGTGACGAACGGGATCATGTACGACACGCCCGTCATCAACCACATGCGCAACTTGTGTCCTGCACCCACAGTATTGCCTTTCTAGAGATGGTCACCGACCGCGATCCGATCGATGTCTTGCCTTTGTGTGCGCGGCCGTCCTGGCCGACGCCTTACCGCGTGGGCGGGTCAGCCCTTCGCGGAAACCAATGCCTCGGCCTCGGCGATGATCTTCGCCGCATCCTTGATGGCGCTCTTCACCTGTGCCTCGATGAGCGGGAGCTTGGCGAACCGCTCCTTCTCGCGGACGGGGAGGTCAGCAGCGAAGATGGCGACATCCGCAGCAGCGATGACATCGGCGGGGATGTTCTTCTTGCCACCCGCACCTTGGGTCTCGACGACGATCTCGTGGCCGGCCTTCTTGGCGGCACGCTCGAGCGCTTCCGCTGCCATGTACGTGTGTGCGATGCCCGTCGGGCATGAGGTCACAGCAACGATCTTCACTCTGCATCTCCTTGGGTAAGCACAGCGAGAACCTCCGCTGCGTCGGTTGCGTTCAACAGTGCTGCGCGGAAGTCCTCGTCGATGATGCGACGAGCGAGCGCAGCAAGAATGGTGAGGTGGGCGTCATCGCCGTCAGCGGGCGCCACGATCATGAAGATGAGGTTGGCATCGCCGTCGTCGGCACCGAAGTCGATGCCCTCCTTGCGGCGACCCACCACGACGGAAGCCGCGGTGCATGCTGCGGATCGCGCGTGGGGAATGGCCACGCCCTCGAAGCCGGTGGGCATGATGGCCTCGCGTGCGAGCACGTCCGCGATGAGTGCGTTGACGTCCGAAGTACGACCCGCGGCATCGACCAGATGGGCCAAGGCCGCGATCACGTCGGCCTTGGTCTCGCCTTTGACATCGAGATCGATGAGCTCTTCGGTGAATATGGCTTCCACTATGACACCTCTCTGAGTTGACGCGTGAGTTCCGGTTTCGCATGGCGTGTCACACGGATCGCCGATGCCTGTTCCTGGGTGGGGATGGCGGTGCCGGGGAGCTTGACGCTGGCGGCGCTCCACCGCACAGCACCCTCGAGCGCCTCCGCGTTGGCGCCACCTCCGATGAAGGTGGCGAGCAGGATGTCGCCGGCACCGACCGGCGTGCCCTGGATGACCTCCGCGCATTCGGCGTGCTGCACTTCATCGGCCGTGATGTAGAGCGCGCCGTCGCGACCGAGGCTGCAGACCACCGTTGCCACGCCTCGCGCGATGACCTCGCGTGCCGCGACGATGACGTCGTCGATGGTGCCCAACGTGCGCCCGACGATCTCGCCGAGTTCGTGCTGGTTGGGCTTGATGAGGTCGACCGTTCCGGCCCCGAGTGCGACCTCGAGGGGCTTGCCGCTCACATCGACCGCCACCCGGGCGCCGCGATCCTTGGCGAAGCGCGCGAGCCTCAGGTAGGTGTCGTCGGGTGCGCCCGGATTGAGGCGGCCGGCGAAGACCACCCAGGCGCCGTCCAGGGTCAGCGCCGCGAGCGCCGCCTCGACGTCGACGATGACCGCCTCGTCGAGCGTGACGCCGGGCTCGTTGATCTTGGTGACAGTGCCGTCGGCCTCGACGAGTGTGATGTTGCTGCGCGTGACGCCCTCGGCCATCACCATCGTGTACGGCACACCGCTTGCGTCGAGCACGTCGCGGAACCAGGCGGCGCCGAGTGCCGCGCCGATCATGATCGCGTGCGTGCTGGCGCCGTAGACGGTGAGTGCACGGGAGACGTTGACGCCCTTGCCGCCCGCGTCCAGGGCGATGATCTCGGCCCGGTTGACGCCGCCGCGCACGAGCTCATCGACGCGGATCGCCCGGTCGATCGACGGGTTCAGGGTGACGGTGACGATCATGCGAGCACCACCATCGGTCCGGCCGTCTCGATCTGGGCCGCCATGTCGGCGTCGAGGCCGGTGTCAGTGATGACGACGTCGATGTCGTCGAGGCTGGCGAAGGCCGCGAAGTGGTCGTCGCCGAACTTCGTGTGGTCCGCCAGCACCACCTTGCGGAAGGCGGCGGCGAGCATGGCCGCCTTGATCTCCGCTTCGACACGATCCGGTGTGGTGAGGCCACGCTCGACGCTGATCCCGTCGGTGCCGATGATGGCCACGTCAGCAGTGAGTCCCTTGAGGCTGTTGATCGCCCAACTGTCGACGCAGGCGAGGGTGCGACCGCGCACGCGGCCGCCGAGCAGCAGGCAGGTGATGTTCTCGCGGTTGGCCAGGGCGATGGCGTGCTGCACGGAGTTGGTGACGACGGTGAGCTGCCGGTCATGCGGGAGCATGGCGACGAGGCGGCCGGTCGTGGTTCCGCTGTCGACGATGATGGCGCCCTCCTCGGGCACCTCGTCGAGCGCGGCCTCCGCGATGCGGCCCTTCTCCTCGATGAGCATGGCACTGCGGCTGTCCACGGTGAGCTGGTATCCCAGTCGCCGGACCGGGATGGCTCCGCCGTGGACGCGTCGCACCAGCCCCTGACGTTCCAGGATGGAGAGGTCTCGACGGATGGTCTCGGGGGTGACACTGAGGGCCTCGGCCAGGTCCACGACCGCGGCACGGCCACCGGTGGAGACGCGCTCGACGATCGCGCGATGCCGTTCCGGTGCGTACATGAATGCCTCCTGTTGGGGTGGAACGGTAATGTCCGTTTGCTTTTGTGTATAGCCGTTTCGCGCCGTTTATCATAACGATCTGGTGTCGATTGGCCGCGAAGTTTCCGCAAAAAATCGCCTGAAACACCAATATTTGCCGCATAACGCCGGTTTGATTCTGTGGATCTTGTGTCTCGGCCGTGATCGGAAGTACTCGGGCACCACGGACTTGCCCGGGATTTCACCGGTTCTTGGCGGAACCCTGCCGCCGCGGGCGCTAGCGTGCGCAGGGGCTCTACCAGGAGGTGCCAGGCATGGTCAGGATCCAGCGCAGGATTGCAGTGCTCGTCGCATCGGCAGCGCTGTTGCTGCCGGCATCGGCAGCGCCCGCTTCCGCCGTCGGCGTCGGTGCCGGCGTCGCCTGCAAGGCCAGGCTTACGACGGCCACCAGCGGCCAGGTGCATCTCTACTGTGCGACCAATCCCAAGGTCTCGGCCCGCAAGGCCACTCCGCTCGTGTGGCGGACCGGCACCGCCTGCTACGCGAACATCAACTCCTTCAGGGCCAGCGTGGCCCAGTTGGCTCGCTCGACGACCCAACTCGCGGGCATCCGCCGGCAGATCGCCGCCCTCCCCAAGGCCAAGCAGGCCGCGCCGCTGGCGCAGCTGAATGCCATCGCCGCCAACCTGAAGAAACTCAAGGCGACGCTGGACGGCACCCGGCGCCAACTGCTGTCCGCCTGCCGCTGATTCGCGGCCGGGCGCTCGGGGATCAGTGCCGTCGGAGGGACTCGAACCCCCAACCCTTTCCTTAGGACGGAACAGCTCTATCCGTTGAGCTACGACGGCGGGCGCGCCGAAGTGTACGGGGCGGCGGCCGCATCCGGATGCGCTTCGAGGGGTTCCGACGGCTTCAGCCAGAGGACGGGCTGCCACGCAGCGGGCGGGCGGCCCGGAGGATGAGGATGGGAAGGCGCCCGGACGCGAGGCGAGGCGCCTACTCCATCCAACTCACGTGCAGCTCGGTGGTGCGGTCCTCACCGGCCTGGATCACGCTGATGCGTTCGGCGATGGCGGTCTTCATCTCGGGGACGTGGCTGATGAGGCCGACCAATCGTCCGTGACTGCCGAGTTGCCGCAACATCGTCATCACATCCTCGAGCGGCTTCGGATCGAGCGAGCCGAACCCCTCATCGATGAACAACGACCCGATCTCGATGCCACCCGAACCCATGCGCACGACATCGGCCAGGCCGAGCGCCAAGGCGAGCGACGCACAGAAGGTCTCACCGCCACTCAGGCTGGTGGCCGGTCGGCTCTTGCCGGTGAGGCCGTCCTGCACGGCCAGCCCCAGCCCCAAGAGCGTCCTCCCATCGCCACCCTCGTCCCGTGTGGCCTGCAATCGGAATCGCCCGCCGAGCAGGGCCTCGAAGCGACGGTTCGCTGCCTCCACGACATTCGCGAAGAGCGCCTGGAGCACGTAGATGTGGAGTCCGCTGTCGGCGCCGCGACCAGGGTTGAAGAGTTCTGCCAAGTGCACGAGGTCGGCGTTGTCGGCGACGATCTCCGCCCGCCTGCGGCATCGTTCCGCGACATTCGCGAGGCCGGCCCGGAATGCACGCAGTCGCGCTTGGGCATCCCGGGCTCGATCGTCGGCCTGCTCCTTGGCCGCGGACGCCACGCCGTGGGCCAGCTCCGCCGCCTGCCGATCCGCGAATCCATCGTGACGTGGCAATGCGGTGAGTGCGGCGGCCGCGCCCTCCGCCTCAGTGGTGGCGAGCGTCAGGTCGTGCAGCCGGTCGGCCATCGTCGACAGCCCCTGCTCCAGGCCCCGCAGCGCCTGCTTGCGGGCGTCCACTGAGTCGTAGGAACCACGTCCCGCCTGGGCCCGACCCAGGGCCACGACATGCGCCTCCGCCTTGGCCTGGGCCTCGGCCCTTGACACCGCCAACTGCGTGTCCAGTCGGGCCGCAGCCTGCATCAGCGCATCGCGCTCCTCGCGCAAGCCTTCGAGCAACCTGGTCGCCTGCGCGGCGGCCGTGCCCCGCGCCTCCAAGGCCAGTTCATCGCTGGCGAGTTGCGACTGCGCCGCCTCCAGGGCCCCGAGGTCGAGCGTGACCTGCGCTTCCAGCCCTACGACCTCCTCCGCTGCGTGCTGCAGGGCCTGCTCGGCTCGCAGGGCGGCTTCACGGGCCCCCCGCGCGGCGATCTCCAGTGCTTCGACGCGTTCCGCGGTGACCTCGACGCCGGTCGCGGACGACGGTTGCGGGTGCTCGAGCGAGCCACACACCGGGCAGGGCAGACCAGGACGCAGGCGGGCGGCCAGGGTCGCGGTGAGGCCTTCGATGAAGTGCCGGTTGGCGGAGGCGGAGCCAGCTTCCGCATCAGCCGCGGCCGTCGCGGCGGCCGCCAGTTGCTGCTCAAGGGCCGGCAGTCCAGCCCGCCCGGCAGCGATCCGGCGGCGAAGGTCCGTCTCCCGCTCGAGTGCCTGCTTGCGCCCGGCCAGCGCCAGGAGTTCGTCGGCGTCCGGTCGGGCGAGGGCGATGCGCTGCTGCTCCTCCTGCAGGGCGGGAAGCGCAGCGAGGCGATCCAGGCCCGCCTGCGCCTGGTCCTCCAGGGCCTCGATGGCCCCGCGCAGGGTCTGCTCCAGGCGAGGCCAGGCGGCGACCGCCTGCTCTGCCTCGAGCGCGGCCTGCAGCGCGCCACCGGCGGTGGCGGCAGCCAGGGCCCGCCCGCGCCAGACCTGTTCATCGCCGTCGTCATCGACCGCGATGCCGAGCGACAACGCGAGGGGCCGTTGCTCGTCGATCGCGGCACGCGCCGAACTGGCGGCGAGTGCGGCCCGCAGTTGCGCGTCCTGGGCCCGCGTGGACGCCTCCAGGGCCGCGGCCTCTGAACGCACCAGGGTTCGCGCATCGTCCGCCGCTCGCGCTTCCTCGGAGCGAGCGGCGGCCTCCGTCTCCCGCAACGCCGCCTCCTCCTCCAACGCCGGGCCCAGCTCCTGCAGCGTGAGCATCAGTGCATCATCGAGGCCGTGCTTCACCTGGTCGAGCATGCGCTGCTTCGCCTCGGCATCCAGCGAGACCTGGGCGTCGATGGCCACCAGCGCCTCGCGGACCTCGTTGGTGGCGAGGTCCTTGGCGGAACGGGCCGCTTGGGCATCCTCCTTGAGCAACCTGGCCACGTCCTCGTACAGCCGGGTCCCGAAGATGCGCTTCAGGATGGCCTCGCGCTCGGCAGTCCTGGCCCGCAGGAAACCGGCGAACTGCCCTTGCGGCAGCACCACCGTCTGCAGGAACTGATCCGCGGAGAGTCCGAGCCTGCGCTGGAGTTCCGCATTGGCGGTCGCGATGTTGCGCGCGAGCTCCACCTCGTGCCCGTCGGCCTCGATGCGGAAGAGCTTGCAGGTCGCCGGCTCCGGGGTCAGGGCATCCCCCGCGCGCTTCTGCGCCCGCATGTAGCGCGGTGTGCGGATGACCCGGAAGGTCCCCTCCGCGGTCTCGAAGACGAGTTGCACCTCGGTCTTCTCGTTGGCGGCGGCGAAGTCCGAACGCAGCCGCGCCTCGTCCGAATCATCACCAGACGGGCGGCCGTAGAGGGCGAACACGATGGCGTCGATGATCGTCGACTTGCCTGCACCGGTGGGCCCATTGATGAGGTAGAGGCCGCTTCCCGCGAGCTGGTCGAAGTCGATGCGCTGCCGCTCGCGGTAGGGGCCGATCGCGCTGAACGTGAGCTCGTGGATGCGCACGGTCAGCCCGCTGCCCGCTGCCGGGCACGTTCGAGGACGTCCTGCAGGATGCGCACGACATTGGTGCTCGGCTCCTCGCCGACGGCCCCCGCGTAGAAGTTGAGCATCGTCTCCATCGGGGTCACGGCCGCACCGGTCTCAGCGTCGCCCTTGTCTGCCTCCGCTCTGGCAGCCCGCCCTCCAGCCGGCCGTTGCACCGTGAGGATGCGTGAGAAGCGCTCCGACAGCTGTGCGTAGAAGTTGTCCGGGAGTCGGGCGTCGGTGAGCGTGAGTTCCACGAAGTCGTCCGCGTGCGCGGCATTGGCCTCCGAGCACAGTTCCGCCAGGGTTCCACTGAGTCGCGTCATGGCGGCGGGCTGCGGCAGGGGCACGACCTCGAGTGTGCATTCGCCCCGGGCATCCATGTCGACGATGGTGCAGGACTTCTCGTGCCCGGCCTCCGAGATGGAGTATCGCAGCAGCGATCCGGAGTAGCGGATCAGCGGTGCGGTGCCGCCACCCACATTGCGCGGACCGTGCAGGTGACCGAGTGCCACGTACTCGACGCCGGCGAACACGCCGCTCGGCACCGTGGCCAAGCCGCCGACGGAGATGTCACGCTCGCTGCCCGACTGCTCCTCCAGCAACTCCGCGCCCGTCTCCCGGCCCGTGACCACGAAGGCGTGGGCCACCACGATGGCACGGGTGGTCGCGTGCTCGGCCCGACGCATTGCCAGGTCTGTGCGCACCCGTCGCATGGCCTCCGACATCACCGCCTCATGACTGCGGCCGAGGAGGTGATCCGGTGCCGCCGCCAGGGCGCGACGGGCGCCGTCGGGGTCGAGGTAGGGCAGCGGGTAGATCACCACCGGTCCATGCTCGTCGTGCAACTCAACCGCGGTACCGACCTGCTCGTACTCCCCGACGATGCACACCCGCTCGTCGAGGAGGTTGCGGAACGCGGCCAACCGCGCACCCTCATCGTGGTTCCCCGCGGTCACGACCAAGGGGATGCCGGCTGCGTGGATGCGCGTGAACGCGGAGTTGAGCGCGCGGACGTCCTCGATGCCGGGGAAGGCGCGGTCGAACACGTCACCAGCGATGACGATGGCGCCGACATGACGGTCGATCGCGATATCGATCAACGCATCGACGGCCACCGCCTGCGCGGCCGAGAGGTCGTGGCCCGAGAGGCCCCGGCCCAAGTGCCAATCGGAGGTGTGCAGGATGCGCATGCTCCTCCTCCGGCTCCCGGTTCCCGGGACGAACCTATCCGTCACCCCCGACAGGCGGCGGTCGGCACGAGCGACTCCCAGCCGGGAACCATGAGGGCCTTGGGGTGACATGCACAGGCGCGTCGAAGGCCGCCACCGGCGCCGGCTGGACGGCGGTCCGACGAGCTGCTCAGGCGCGCACTCGAAGCGCCGCGACCCGGCCTCCCAACCGGATCAGAGCGCCTCGACGCCGTTGACCACCAGGCCGAACTCCTCGAGGTTCACCGGCCGCGAGGGATTGGCGGTGAGCAGGCGCATGGAATGGACGCCGAGGTCCTTGAGGATCTGCGACCCCGTCCCGTAGTTCTTGGGATCCGTGGGCGGCTTGTGCGACTCCATGTCGTCACCGTGCTCGTAGGCGCTGAGGCGGGCGAGGAGCCCGGACCCCTGCGAAGCCTGCGCTCGCACGTAGACGAGGG
This sequence comes from Actinomycetota bacterium, assembly GCA_027324895.1. Taxonomy (GTDB): domain Bacteria; phylum Actinomycetota; class Actinomycetes; order S36-B12; family UBA5976; genus JAKALQ01. Next base: position 19,076 of record DAHWFQ010000235.1, read on the forward strand.
CACCGCGGCCCTCCGCCTGGATCCGACGCATGGACTCATGCAGGTGCTGCGCACACTCGCAGCGGACGGAACCCACGACATCGCCCAGCAGGCACTCCGCATGCACGCGCACGAGCACGTCCTCGCCGTCGCTGATGTCACCGGCCACCAGCGCGATGTGCTCCGTGCTGTCGATGAGCGATCGGTACCCCACCATGTGGAAGTGGCCGAAATCCGTCGGCAGCTCCGCCTCGGCGACGCGCTCGACTGCCCGCTCGCTGTGCATGCGGTACTTGATGAGGTGCTTGATGGACACGACCGGCAGGGTGTGCCGGTCCCCGAAGGCGCGGGCGTGGTGCGCGTCCATCAGCGCACCCTCCTCGGTGATGAGCTCGCAGAGGACGGCCGCCGGCTGCAGTCCGGCCATGGTCACCAGGTCGACCGCGGCTTCCGTGCCGCCACCGCGACGCAGCACCCCGCCATGCACGGCCCGGAAGGGGAACACGTAGCCGGGGCGCACGAAATCGGCGCGGGTGGCACCCGGATTGGCCAGCGCCCGTGCCGTGATGGCGCGGTCCGCAGCGGCAGCGCCGTTACCCACGACGTCGCGACTGTCTACTGCGACCGCCATGCCCATGCCGTGTGAATGCTGGTTGATGGCGGTCATCGGTGGGATGCCCAGTCGGTCGAGGCCCTCGCCCGGCATGGCCACGCCGACGATGCCACTGCTGTTGCGCACGAGGAAGGCCATGAGCGGCGTCGTCGCCAACTCGGCTGCGAAGACCAGATCGCACTCGTGCTCGCGTTCGTTCTCGTCGACGACGATGACTGCGCCGCCGTCGCGCAGTGCGGCAATCGCGGATTCGATGGTGTCGTATCTGACCGTCATAACTGAAGGAGGCTATCAGCGTTGCGACCGTCCCCCGAGTCGGTGGCGGCGCCCGACTCTGGACGACGGCCGGGGCCGCGCGAACAATGGTCGGCGCATGGGGAGGTTCGGGTATGGCGAAGCACAAGCGGAGCAAGGCGGAGAAGGCCGAGCGGGCTGGTCAGAAGGCCGCCCGGCTGGCCCACGGCTTCGAGCATCCCACAACACCCATCCATGCCGAGCACGAGGAGCTCCACACCCGTATCCCCCGGGCGGTCTACGAACGGGAGCTGCTGCGCCTGCAGGTGGAACTCGTGGCAATGCAGGAGTGGGTCCGCGTGTCCGGCGCACGGGTCGTCGTGATCTTCGAGGGACGTGATGCCGCCGGCAAGGGCGGCACCATCACCCGCATCACGCAGTACCTGTCCCCGCGAACCGTCCGTGTCATGGCGCTTCCGGTGCCCTCGGACCGCGAGCGCGGCCAGTGGTACTTCCAGCGCTACATCGAGCACCTCCCGGCACGCGGCGAAGTCGTCATCATGGATCGGTCCTGGTACAACCGTGCCGGCGTCGAGCAGGTGCTCGGGTTCTGCACCGAAGACCAGTACCGGTTGTTCCTTCGCCAGTGCCCCGAGTTCGAACGCATGCTCGTCGAGGACGGGATCATCCTCATCAAGTACTGGATGTCGGTGAGCGAGGAGGAGCAGGAGCGTCGCTTCCAGGACCGCATCGACGATCCCCTGCGGCAGTGGAAGCTCTCCACCACCGACCTCCAGTCGCGGACGCGCTGGGTGGACTTCTCCAAGGCGAAGGACGCCATGTTCGCCGCCTGCGACATCCCGGAGGCGCCCTGGTGGACGGTCGAGAGCAATGACAAGCGCGCCGCCCGGATCAACTGCATCACGCACCTGCTCTCCGTGATCCCGTACAAGCACATCGAGCACCCGAAGCTCGACATGCCACCACGACAGGATGCCGGCACCTACCAACGGCCACCGCGCAGCCTCTACCGCTCGGTGCCGAATGTGGCCGCCGGCATCGCCCGGGCGCACTACCTGTCGAAGCAGGAGGCGGCCGTCCAGGATCTGGCGGAACTCGGCGCCGCCGACGACTAGTTGCGCGGGCGCGGGGGTAGCCATCGCTCTGCGAGGATTGGCGTCCTATGGCGCCTCGCAACCTGTTGAACATCGAGCACGTCGGCAAGGACTACGGCAAGGGTCCGGTGCTCGCCGACGTGTCGCTCGGCGTCGCCGAGGCGGAGCGGGTGGGCATCGTCGGTCGCAACGGCGGCGGCAAGTCCACGCTCATGCGCATCATGGCGGGGCGGGAGTCCGCGGACAGTGGTCGCGTCACACGCGGCAACGACGTGCGCCTGGGGCTGCTGGCGCAGATCGACGACTTCGAGCCCGGCGCCACCGTCCGCTCCGTCGTCGTCGGGAACCGGGATGAGCACGAGTGGGCCGGCGATGCGCTCATCCGCGACGTCCTCTCCGGCATCCTCGGCGGCTTCGATGACGCACTGCTGGACCGCACCATCGCCGGCATGAGCGGCGGCGAGCGCCGACGCGTGGCGTTGGCGCGCCTCCTCACCACCGAGCTCGACGTACTGCTGCTCGACGAGCCGACGAACCACCTCGACGTCGAGGCCATCGCCTGGTTGGCCGCCCACCTGAAGTCGCGGCGCGCGCTCGCCATCGTCGTCGTGACCCACGACCGCTGGTTCCTCGACGAGATCTGCGAGCGCATGTGGGAGGTCGTCGACGGCGGCGTCGAGGACTACGAGGGCGGGTACAGCGCCTATGTGCTCGCGAAGGCGGAGCGCGCTCGACAGGCCTCATCTGAGGACGCCCGGCGCCGCAACCTGCTGCGCAAGGAGCTCGCCTGGCTGCGTCGTGGCGCCCCGGCACGGACGTCGAAGCCCAAGTTCCGCGTCGACGCCGCCAACGAACTCATCGACAACGAGCCGCCCGCGCGGGACAGCATCGAACTCCTGGGTTTCGCAGGTGCGCGCCTGGGTCGCACGGTCTACGAGTTGCACGACGCAGACCTGGTGCTCGGCGATCGTCGGCTGCTGCGCAACGTGGACTGGAACATCGGGCCCGGTGACCGTATCGGCATCGTCGGCGTCAACGGCGCGGGCAAGACATCGCTGGTGCGCCTGCTCCTGGGCCAGTTGAAGGCCGCCGCAGGCAGGCTCGTGACCGGCAAGACAGTGAAGCCGGCATACCTGAGCCAGCACCTGGAGGAGCTCGATCCCGCGCTGCGTGTGCTCGAGTCCGTCGAGCACATCGCGCAACGGGTGGACCTGGGCAAGGGTCGCGAGCTGACAGCCTCGCAACTGTGCGAGAAGCTGGGCTTCGGCCCGGATGCGCAGTGGACGCCGGTGGGCGACCTCAGCGGTGGGGAGCGACGACGTCTCCAACTCACGCGCCTGCTCATGTCGGGGCCGAACGTGCTCGTACTCGATGAGCCGACGAATGATTTCGACGTGGAAACCCTGGCGGCACTCGAGGATCTGCTCGACGGATTCGCCGGAACGCTGCTCACCATCTCCCACGACCGCTACTTCCTGGAGCGCGTGAGCGAACGCTTCGTCGGCCTCCTGGGCGACGGACATGTGCGCGACCTTCCCGGCGGCATCGACGAGTACCTGCGCCTGCGCGCGAGCGCCACGGCCACACCCGCCTCCGCAAGCGCGACGAAGCCGAGGACGCGTCCTGCTGCGGCCGAAGAGCGCGCGCTCCGCAAGGAGGTGCAGCGCCTCGAACGGCAGATGGAGAAGGTGGAGGAGAAGGTGGCGAAGCTGCATGCCGAGATGGCGCAGCATGCCGCCGATTACAGCCGGGTCGCGGAACTCGACGGGGCCCTGCGCGCGTTGCATGACGAGAAGGCAGCCCTGGAAGAAGCCTGGCTGGCCGCCATGGAGGCCCTCGATGCCTGACCTCGCGTCATGATCCCTCGAACCACAGAAGTCGTTGTCAGGCAACGTCGTTTCGACATGCTGGCGCTCGGCGTGGCCGTGCTGGGGATCTCCAGTTCCGGACCACTGGTGGTGGCCTTCACCGGCCCGGTGCTGCCCATCGCCTTCTGGCGCACCTGCCTGGGCGCGCTGGCCACCGCCCCCTTCGCCTGGCGCCATCGGCGCTCCCTGCGTGCCCTGTCACGTCGCGAAGTGGCGCTCATGCTGCTGTCCGCCCTGTTCCTCGGCGCCCACTTCGCGACCTGGATCCCCTCGCTCCGCTACACCTCGATTGCCGCCTCCATCGCCATCGCCGCGACGCAGGTCGTGTGGGCCGGCCTGTTCGCCTACCTGGCCGGGCACCGAGCACCGGCTCGGGAGTGGATCGGCATCATCATCGCCATTGTCGGCGTCACCGTCCTCACCGGGCTCGATTTCGGCCTGGATCCGCGTTCCCTCATCGGTGACGCGCTCGCGCTTGCTGCCGCGTTGCTCGCGGCGGCCTACATGCAGGTCGGGCAGCATGTGCGCACCAAGGTGCCGGTGACGGCGTACACGACGATCGTGTATGCAGCATCGGCCTTGTCGTTGCTCGTGTTCCTCACCAGCACCGGTGTCGACTTCACGCACATGCCCGCGCGGAATTGGTGGATCATCATCGGCATCACCGCGTTCGCGCAGCTCGGCGGGCACAGCCTCATGAACCAGGCCCTACGCAGCTTCTCGGCGTCGACCGTGAGCCTGGCAGTGCTCGCCGAAGTGCCGGGGGCCACGTTGATGGGCTGGGTGTGGCCGGGCCAGACACCACAGTGGCAGTTGCTCCCCGCAGGGCTGCTCATCCTGTTCGGCACGGCCATCGTGCTGCGCTCGGGCCGCTCTCCCGCCGACGATTCACTGCCCCTCGGCGACTGACCTCGGCATCGACTGCGCTGCAATCGTCCGAAGGGCAAACGCTTGTTGCGCAGGTCTTGTGCGCGGGGCTGGCTTGCCGCACGATTCCTGTACACGTCGAGTACGAGGGAGGCGACCGTGAAGATCGCACACATCCTGTCGAACAAGGGCGCATTTGTCGCCACGATCAAATCTGGCGCAAGCGTCAAGCACCTGGTGGACGAGCTACGGCAATATGGGATCGGCGCCCTGGTGGTGTCCGAGGACGGGCGAAGCATCGATGGCATCGTCTCCGAGCGCGACATCGTCCGCAAGCTGTCGGAGTTCAGTGGTGAGGTGTCCGGGCTCAAGGTCGGCGACATCATGACGCGCGAGGTGCACACCTGCACGGCGGACGATCAGATCGAGGACCTCATGGGCGTGATGACGGAGCGCCACTTCCGCCACGTCCCCGTGGTCGACGCAGATGGCGCGCTCACCGCGATCGTGAGCATCGGCGACCTCGTGAAGTACCGCATGGAGGAACTGCACGACGAGCGCGCCGCGCTGATCAACTACATCACGAACTGACGCGGCCGAAGCGGGGCAGGAAGCGACCCACGCGTCTCTGGTATTCGCCGGCAGCCGCCTCCTTGGCGCGCCACAGCGCGTCCTCGTAGTGCGACTTCGACAGCAGGGTGAGGGCGAGCGCGCACCAGGTCACCATGCCGACCCAGGATCGTGTGTGCAGCGCCATGGAGAGGGCGATCGCCAGCACTGCCGTGTACATGGGGTGCCGAATCCAGCGATAGAGCCCGCTCGAGACGAAGGCGGCATTCGCGAGCGGTTCGGGGCGGACGCGGAACGAGCGTCCGAGTGATAGGTACGCCCACACCGCCAGCACCACGGCCACTGTGGCCGCGGTGGTGGCCATGAAGGCCCAGATCGGCGAGCGCAGCTCCAGGCCGCCTGGGGGGATCACGAGCAGCACGCCCAGCCAGAGGAACTGCAGACTGACGAGCAGGCGCCCGAAGTAGGCGCCGCAGGCGCGCTCCCCGACCTCGTTCAAGCGGTCGATCGATTGCATGCACACATCCTGCCCGAGGCCCCTCCCGCCTGCCCGCTGCACCGCGCGACCTCGCCGAGAACATGGCGTGTCCCGTGCCGCCGCCCGGTGGAGCAGGCCAGGGAGCGGACCAGGCGGAGGGCGGGAGGGTCGTCCGACCTGATGCCGAGTGGCGGTTTCGTCGCGCTGAACGGTAGACGTTGCGCGCGCGCTGTCGAACAATGGCCGCATGCAGTTCCTCGCCGCCAGTCCCCTGCTCTACGTCGCGCT
>DAHWFQ010000006.1:0-4685 GCA_027324895.1 Actinomycetota bacterium
CGCCAGCTACCGGCTACGCGGCAGAGGCATCGACAGCCTCCCCAGCGTCAGAATCAGCGGCCAAAACAGCGAGCAATAGACTCACAGCACCGTTCACTTTTCGCCCGTCGAAAGTGACCAGATTTCAAGCGTCGCTGACACCGTGCGCTGCCGCCAGGGTCGCCTGCATGCGGAATGACATCGCCTGGCGCCCCCGGCAGGATTCGAACCTGCGACCCTCAGTACCGGAAACTGATGCTCTATCCCCTGAGCTACGGAGGCCTTGCGGCCGTGAGGGTAGCAGTTTCTCCCTCCCATAGGCTTCACGCATGACTCCCGAGGAACTCTCCAGCCTGGTCGTCGCCGTCATCCGCGCTGCGGTTGCCGACGGGCGGCTGGTCCTGACGGAGCTCCCTGACGAGGTGGTGGTCGAGCGCCCGAAGAACCGTGAGCACGGTGATTGGGCCACCACGGCAGCGCTCCAATTGGCCAAGCGGGCGGGCCTGGCGCCGCGTCAGGTGGCGCAGGTCATCGCCGACGGCCTGCTCGCGCTGCCCAGCGTCGCAGCCGTCGACGTCGCCGGTCCCGGCTTCATCAATGTGACACTCGCGGCGGGCGCGGCGGGGGAGTTGGCCCGCGGCATCGTCCTCGGCGGTCCGACCTTCGGCCACGGCACCACCAACGTCGGCCGCCGCTTCAACGTCGAGTTCATCTCGGCGAACCCGACCGGTCCGCTGCACCTCGGGCACACCCGCTGGGCTGCCGTCGGTGACGCCATCGCCCGCGTGCTGGAGGCCAGTGGCGCCGACGCGACCCGCGAGTTCTACGTGAACGACCGCGGCGTGCAGATGGACAAGTTCGGAGCCTCCATCATGGCCGTCGCCAACGGCCGACCGGTCCCCGAGGACGGGTACCACGGCGAGTACATCAAGGGCCTGGCCGCCCAGGTGCTGCTCGATGAGCCGACCATCCTCGAGCTGGCGGAAGCGGACCAGATCGTCGCCTTCCGCGAGGCCGGCTATCGACTGCAACTCGCCCAGCAGCAGTCCGTGCTCGACGCCTTCAACACGCACTTCGACGTGTGGTTCTCCGAGCGCACGTTGCACGAATCGGGTGCCGTGGACCGCGGATTCGCCAGGCTCCGCTCGCAGGGCCACATGTTCGAGGAGGACGGCGCGGTCTGGCTGCGGACGACCGACTTCGACGACGACAAGGACCGGGTGCTGCGCAAGAGCGACGGCGAGCTCACCTACTTCGCGTCGGACACGGCGTACTACGTAGACAAGCGCGATCGCGGATTCGACGTGTGCATCTACCTGCTGGGCGCGGACCATCACGGGTATGTGAACCGACTGCGAGCCATCGCCTCCTGCGCCGGCGACGATCCCGACTCGAACATCGAGGTGCTCATCGGGCAGCTCGTGAAGATGATGAAGGGCGGCGAGGAGGTCCGCCTGTCGAAGCGCGCCGGACACATGATCACCCTCGAGGACCTCGTCGAGGAGGTCGGGGTCGATGCTGCCCGCTACTCCCTGATCCGCTATCCCGTGGACTCACCGCTCGTGCTGGACCTCGACCTGCTCGTGAAGCGGACGAACGACAACCCGGTGTTCTATGTCCAGTACGCACATGCCCGCATCTCATCAGTGCTGCGCAACGCCGTGGATCTCGCCATCGACTGGCGGAACGCCGAGTTCGATCCAGCGCAACTCGTGCACGAGCGTGAGTTGGAGCTGCTGGGCGCACTCGGCGACTTCGCACGCACCATCGCCACGGCCGCCGAACTGCGCGAACCCCACCGGATCGCGCGCTACCTCGAGGACCTGGCGACCCTCTACCACCGCTTCTACGACAACTGCCGAGTGCTGCCGCGCGGCGACGAGGCGGTCGATGAGATGACCATCGCGCGCCTCTGGCTGTGCGCGGCGACGCGTCAGGTGATCGCGAACGGCCTCGAACTCTGCGGGGTCTCCGCGCCGGAGCGGATGTAGTGATGATCGACGTCATCTGGCCGCGCCATGCCGAACGGGGCCCGGACGGCGCCCTTCGCTTCGCGGGTTGCGATGCGCGCGAACTGGCACGGGACTTCGGCACGCCGCTGTTCGTTGTTGATGAGCTGGACGTGCGCGCACGCGCAGCCGAGTACAAGGCGGCCTACGAGCACGGAGAGCATCCCTTCGAGGTCTTCTACGCCGGCAAGGCCTTCCTGACAGTCGCCATCGCGCGATGGGTCCATGAGTCGGGGCTGGGTATCGACGTGGCAAGCGGCGGCGAGTTGGCGATCGCCATCCGTGCGGGCATCCCGGGCGACCGCATCGTCATGCACGGGAACAACAAGTCGCGGGCCGAGATCAGCGCCGCGCTCGATCACGGCCTGCACATGCTCGTGTGCGACTCCCTCGACGAACTGGCCCTGATCGGCACCGTCGCTGCCGAGCGTGGCCAGGTCGCGCCGGTGATGCTGCGGCTGACAGTGGGCGTCGAGGCCCATACCCACGAGGCCATCGCCACAGCGCACGAGGACCAGAAGTTCGGGCTCTCCATAGCGAACGGCATGGCGGCCAAGGCTGTCGAACAGGCGCTGGGCGATCCCCATGTCGCACTGCGCGGCTTCCACTCCCACATCGGCTCACAGATCTTCGACGCTGCCGGGTTCGAGATCGCCGCGCACCGCGTGGCCCTCTTCATGGCGGACATGGCCGCGACGCGCGGTTACATCGCGGAGGCCCTCGACCTCGGTGGTGGCATGGGCGTCCCCTACGTCGAGGGCGACGACCCGCTCGACGTCGAGGAGATGGCGCACCGCCTGCGCGCCATCGTGGTCCGCGAGTGCGCGAACGCGGGCATCGCCGTGCCCCGCCTCTCCGTGGAGCCAGGTCGGGCCATTGTCGGGTCATCGACGGTGACGCTGTACGAGGTCGGTGTGGTGAAGCAGGTGCAGGTCACGGATGACTTCGTGCGCCAGTACGTCGCCGTGGATGGTGGCATGTCCGACAACATCCGCACCGCGCTGTACGACGCGTCCTACACGGCAGCGCTGGCCAACCGCGTCTCCAACGCCGCGCCCGTGCTGAGCCGCGTCGTGGGCAAGCACTGCGAGAGCGGTGACATCGTGGTGCGTGACACCGAGATGGCCTCCGACGTGCACCCGCACGACCTCATCGCGGTGGCGACCACGGGTGCCTACTGCTACTCCATGGCCTCCAACTACAACAACCTGCCGCGACCGGCCGTGGTGGCGGTTCGTGATGGCCGGGCCCGTCTCATGGTGCGCCGCGAGACCGTCGATGACCTCCTGGCGCGGGACCAGGACGCCTAGCCCCGGGTCACGTCGGTGCATGCGCTCCACCGGCGCGGATACGGCCGACAGATAGGCTTGCCACGAATCCTCTGGAGGCACGCATGACCGTTCGACCGCTGCGCGTTGCGCTGCTCGGCGCGGGCAATGTCGGCCTCGAGGTGGCCCGACTGCTCACCGAATCCGCCGATGACCTGGCGGCTCGCATCGGCGCGCCACTCGAGGTGGTTGCCGTCCTCGTGCGTGACACCGGGCGTACCCGCCCGGGGATCGATCCCGCGCTCCTCACCAACGATGCCAACGCGGTCGTCGCGCGCAAGGACCTCGACATCGTCATCGAACTGCTCGGCGGAATCGAGCCTGCGCGCACCCTGCTGATGACGGCCATGGCCAATGGCGCATCCGTCGTGACCGCGAACAAGGCCCTACTTGCCACCGACGGGACCACGCTGTTCGAGGCTGCAGAGCGTGCGGGCGTCGACATCTACTACGAGGCATCGGTGGCCGGCGCCATCCCGCTGCTGCGTCCGATCCGCGAGTCCCTGGCCGGTGACCACATCACCCGCGTCCTCGGCATCGTCAACGGCACCACCAACTTCATCCTGACCAAGATGGATGAGAGCGGCGCCGACTACGGCGACGTGCTGCGCGAGGCGCAGGACCTCGGATACGCGGAGGCGGATCCCACCGCAGACGTCGAGGGCCACGATGCCGCCGCGAAGGCGGCGATCCTCGCCAGCCTCGCCTTCCACACGCGGGTGACGCTCGACGACGTCTCCTGCGAGGGCATCAGCAAGGTGACCTCGGAGGACATCAAGGCCGCCCACGCCATGGGCTTCGTCATCAAGCTGCTCGCGATCGCCGAGCGCCTGCCGGAGGACGAGGGCATCGTCGTGCGCGTCCATCCCGCCATGGTGCCCCGCGAGCACCCACTGGCCAGCGTCCGCCTCGCCTTCAACGCGGTGTTCGTCGAAGCCGAGGCCGCCGGCCAGGTCATGTTCTACGGCCGGGGAGCCGGTGGCGCGCCCACCGCGTCGTCGGTGCTGGGAGACCTGGTGACGGTGGCACGCAATCGCGTGGCCGGCCACCACGGGCCCGTGCACAATGCCTACGCGGACCTCACCGTCCGCGGCATCGAGGCGGCCCACACGCGCTACGCCATCAGCCTGCGCGTGTCCGACGAGCCGGGGGTGCTCGCCACCATCGCGAATGCCTTCGCGGACGAAGGGGTCTCGCTGCAGGTCGTCCGGCAGGACGGGAGCGGCGAGGACGCCCACCTGCTCGTCCGCACGCACAAGTCCACGGAAGCGGCGCTCGCCGCCACCATCACCCGCCTGCGCACCCTGGCAGCGGTGAAGGAAGTCGTCGGCGTCATGCGCGTCGAGGGAGAGGCTGGGAACTGATGGCC
>DAHWFQ010000023.1:0-3315 GCA_027324895.1 Actinomycetota bacterium
CTGACCGGGTAATGCCGGCGAAGGAAGAGCGTGCAAGATGCCGGAAATCCATGCCCAACACCGTCTCCACCACCTCACGGACGGCGAGTTGCGCGTCCCCGTCACCGCCATCTCGCTGGCTCGGTCGCGTGACGGCAGTGAGAACCCCGATGTGCACGTGTATCGGACGTGTGGACCGGGCTCGGATCCGACGCGCGGCCTGGCGCCCTTCCGGCACGAGTGGGTCACGGCCCGGGGCGATGTGGAGTCCTATGCCGGACGGCCTCGGAGTGCCACCGATGACGGACGGCGCAGCGCCACCCAGGAACTCTGGCGCGGATCGGTGCGACAGCCGTTGCGCGGCATACCCGGGCGCACGGTCACGCAGATGCACTACGCACGCCAGGGCAGCGTGACACCGGAGATGCGATACGTCGCGATCCGTGAAGGTGTGGATGTCGACCTCGTCCGCGCCGAGTTGGCAGCCGGACGCGCCATCATCCCCGCCAACATCAACCACCCCGAGTCCGAGCCCATGATCATCGGCCGGCGCTTCCTCACGAAGATCAACGCCAACATCGGCAACTCCGCGGTCACCAGTTCGATCGCCGAGGAGGTGGACAAGGCGGCCTGGGCCACGCGTTGGGGAGCCGACACCATCATGGACCTCTCGACGGGCAACGACATCCACACCACCCGGGAGTGGATCCTGCGCAACTCGCCGGTGCCGATCGGCACCGTGCCCATCTACCAGGCGCTGGAGAAGGTCAACGGCGCCTTCGAGGAACTCACCTGGGAGATCTTCCGCGACACCGTGATCGAACAGGCGGAGCAGGGCGTCGACTACATGACGATCCACGCAGGAGTCCGCCTGGCCTACGTGCCGCTCACGGCCGATCGCGTCACCGGGATCGTGTCCCGCGGAGGCTCGATCATGGCCGGTTGGTGCCTCGCACACCACGAGGAGTCCTTCCTCTACACGCACTTCGATGAACTGTGCGCGATCTTCGCCCGCTACGACGTGGCCTTCTCGCTGGGCGACGGTCTGCGACCGGGTTCCACGGCGGACGCCAATGACGCTGCGCAACTCGCGGAGCTGCGCACGCTCGCTGAACTGACGGAACGGGCGTGGGCGCAGGACGTGCAGGTGATGGTGGAGGGTCCCGGCCACGTGCCGCTCCACCTCGTCGAGGAGAACGTCCGCCTGCAGCAGGAGTGGTGCCACGGCGCCCCCTTCTACACGTTGGGCCCGCTGGTCACCGACATCGCACCCGGGTATGACCACATCACCTCGGCCATCGGTGCGGCACTCATTGCCACGCACGGCACGGCCATGCTCTGCTACGTCACGCCGAAGGAGCACCTGGGCCTACCCAATCGCGATGACGTGAAGACCGGTGTCATCACCTACAAGATCGCGGCGCACGCAGCGGACCTGGCGAAGGGCCACCCCGGTGCACGGCTGCGCGATGACGCCCTGTCCAAGGCCCGATTCGAGTTCCGCTGGCAGGACCAGTTCGCCCTGGCACTGGATCCCGACACCGCCATCGCCTTCCACGACGAGACCATGCCGGCGGTGCAGGCGAAGACGGCGCACTTCTGTTCCATGTGCGGCCCCAAGTTCTGCTCGATGCGCATCACGCACGACATCCGGGATGCCCACAGCGCCAATGGCGCCCTGGACCCGGCGCTCGACCTGCTGGTCGCCGGGGATGCCGCGCTGGCGAGCGCCATCGAGGATGGCATGCGTGCCAAGGCCCAGGAGTTCCAGCGCAGGGGGTCTTCGCTCTACCTCGATGCGGTGGATGTCGCGTCGTCCACGGCGCCCTGACCGAGGGGCCGGGGCAACGCGCGGCAGGCAACGCGACACGGCTTCGCCCCGGCCGCCACGGGCCGAAATACCCAGTCGGTGCGAAGCACTTGCCGGGCTAGGGTTCAGCGATGTTGGCCGGTGACCGGAGCCTCAGGTGGGAGTCCGCAGTGGAAGATCTCGCAGGCAGTGCGAACGGTTTGCCGGCGCGCCGGTTGGTCGGAGTCGGCGTGGGCCCGGGTGAGGCGAACCTCATCACCCTGAAGGCCGTGGACGTGCTGCGCAGCGCGGACGTCATCCTCGTCCCGAGCACCGAGCGCTCGGGGACCGGGCCGGGCCGGGCCGAGTCCATCGTGCTGGAAGTGTGCCCCGAACTCCGGGAACGCATTCGCCGCGTCCCCTTCAGCATGGCGGATCGGCAAGGGGTGAGCCCGCGCCGGGCGGAGGCTTGGCAGGTATCGGCGGCGGCCGTGCTCGAGGCATTCGACGAGGGCGCCCAGCTCGTGTGCCTGGCAACCGTCGGCGACCCCAGCGTCTACTCCACCTTCAGCTACCTGGCGGCGGAGGTCGAGAAGGCCCTGCCGCAGCTGCTCACCGAGGTGGTGCCGGGCATCACCGCCATGCAGGCACTGGCCGCCGCCAGTCGCACAGCCCTGACCGAGGGGACGGAGGTGCTGGCACTGGTGCCGGTGACCGCCGGTATGGGAACGGTCGAGCGCGTCCTCGAGGTCGCGGACACCGTCGTGCTCTACAAGGCGGGGCGCCAGATGTCGGCCGTGGTGGAGGTGGTCCGAGCGAAGCGTCCGGACGACGTCGGGCTCGTCGGCACCGAGATCGGTCTCCCCGATCAGAGCATCCGCCCGCTCGCCGAGGTCCCGGAATCGGAGACTGCGCCGTACTTCAGCACGGTCCTCGTGGCGCCGGTCCGCCCGACCACGGGAGGACGACTGTGACCGAGGGGACAGCTGCACAGCCCGCGGGGCGGGTGGTCTTCGTCGGCGCCGGACCCGGTGCGCCGGACCTCATCACGGTGCGCGGGGCGCAGGTGGTCGCGACGGCGGACATCATCATCTGGGCTTCCAGCCTGGTGCATCCCGGCATCCTCGAGGGGGCGCGCGGCGACGCGGAGATCATCGACTCCGCCACCATCCCGCTCGAGGCCCTGGAGCCGGTCTTCCAGCGCGCCTTGGACCTCGGACTGCTCGTCGCCCGCGTCCACACCGGCGACCCGGCCATCTACGGCGCGGTGGCCGAGCAGCGTGCGCTGTGCGATCGCCTCGGTCTCGCGCACGAGACGGTTCCCGGCGTGTCCGCATTCTCCGCGGCGGTCGCCCGCATGGGAGCGGAGGTGACGGTGCCGGAGGTGGCGCAGTCCCTCATCCTCACCCGGCTCGAAGGTGGCCGCACCCCCATGCCGCCCCGGGAGACCGTCCGGGCATTCGCGGCACACGGCACCACCATGGCGCTGTACCTCTCCGCGGCACGCAATCGGGTGCTGCAGGAGGAACTGCTGGCTGGCGGCTATC
>DAHWFQ010000059.1:0-3674 GCA_027324895.1 Actinomycetota bacterium
ACATCGTGCTGCCCGAGGGCTTGGACGATCGCATCCTGCGCGCCGCGGACGAGTTGCTGCACGGCGACATCGTCGACATCACGCTGCTGGGCACCGCCGACGAGGTCCGTGCGCGCGCCGCCAGGATCGGCGTCGACATCCACTCCGCAGACATCATCGACCCGTCCACGTCGCCCCTCCGCGGGGAGTTCGCGCAGCTGTACGCGGAACTGCGCGCCAGGAAGGGCATGACGCTCGAAGTCGCCCTCGACCGCATGGTGGATCCCAGTTACTTCGGCACCATGCTCGTGCACACGGGCCGGGCCCACGGCATGGTGTCCGGCGCGATGCACACCACCGCCGAGACGATCAGGCCGGCACTCGAGATCATCAAGACCGTGCCCGGGACCTCGCTGGTGTCGAGCACCTTCCTCATGTGCCTGCCGGATCGCGTACTCGCCTTCGCGGACTGCGCGGTCAACCCGGACCCGTCGGCCGAGCAGCTCGCCGAGATCGCGGCATCCACGGCGGATACCGCCGTCGCCTTCGGGATCGCGCCGCGCGTGGCCATGCTCTCCTACTCGACCGGCGAGTCGGGCAGCGGTGCCGACGTGGAGAAGGTGCGCAAGGCCACCGAGTACGTATCCGCCGCGCATCCGGAGCTGCCGTTGGCGGGACCCATCCAGTACGACGCCGCGGTCGACGAGCAGGTGGGAGCCGCCAAGATGCCGGGCAACTCCGTCGCCGGCCACGCCACCGTCCTCATCTTCCCCGACCTGAACGCCGGCAACACGGCCTACAAGGCCGTGCAGCGCTCATCGAATGCGGTCGCCATCGGCCCCATCCTGCAAGGGCTGCGCAAGCCGGTGAACGACCTCTCGCGCGGCTGCACGGTCCCCGACATCGTGAACACGGTGGCCATCACGGCCCTGCAGGCGGCCACGGCTCCGGTGCCCGCATGACGGAGCGCATCCTCGTCATCAACGCCGGCTCGTCCTCGCTGAAGTACCAGTTGCTCGAGCCCGCCACCGGCAACGTCATCACCAAGGGCCTCATCGAACGCGTCACCGATCACCGCGAGGCCATCAAGGAAATGCTCGCAGCCTTCGCGACCGCGGGCATCGACACCGCCACCATCTCGGGCATCGGGCATCGGGTGGTGCAGGGCGGATCGCTGTTCCCGGGACCGGAGCGCATCACCGAGTCCACACTGCGGGGCATCGAATCGCTCATCCCCCTCGCACCACTGCACAATGCCCCGCACCTGCATGGCATCGAGGCCATGCTCGAGGCGCTGCCGTCGATCCCCAATGTGGCGGTCTTCGACACCTCCTTCCACGCCACCATCCCGGCGCATGCGCACACCTACGCCATCGATCGCGAGGTGGCGCAGCGGTACGGCATCCGGCGCTACGGCTTCCACGGCTCGAGCCACCGCTACGTTACGCAGCGCGCCGCGGAGATGCTGGGTGTGCCCGTCGATGAGGTCAACCTCATCATCGCCCACATCGGGAACGGCGCCTCCATCACGGCAGTGCGCTGCGGCCTCAGCGTGGACACCTCGATGGGACTGACACCGCTCGAGGGTCTGGTCATGGGCACGCGCTCCGGCGACATCGACCCCGGGGCCGTCTTCCATCTCGCCCGCGAGGCGAACTACAGCATCGCCGACATCGACAGCCTGCTGAACCGCCGGAGCGGCATGCTCGGGATGACGGGCCAGAGTGACATGCGCGAGGTCTGGGCACTGATCGACGCCGGTGACGCGCAGGCGCGCCTGGCCATGGACGTGTATGTGTACCGGCTGCGCAAGTACGTGGCCTCGTACTTCGGCGTGGTGCCCGCCTTGCACGCCGTCGTGTTCACGGCCGGCGTCGGCGAGAACGACACCCGTGTGCGCGAGGAGGTCATTGCGCCGCTCGGGCACCTCGGGCTCACCGTCGACCCGGCGGCGAACCTCGACCGCGGCGCCGGCGATCGCGTCATCGATTCCGGGGCGGGACCGATCCGCGTCATGGTCATCGCGACCAATGAGGAACTCGAGATCGCGCTGGAGACGGTGGAGGTGCTGCGGGCATGATGATGATGGCGCGGGCACGCGGGCCCTGGCCGATGGTCGGCATGATCGCCGCCGCCGCGGGCATGGCATCGACGATCACGCAGATCGTCGAACGCATCCAACTCTCCGCGAACCCCCATGCCCACCTGCTGTGCAACATCAGCAAGCTCATCTCGTGCTCGAACGTCCTGCTGGCCCCGCAATCCTCGGTGTTCCGACCCATCCCCAACGCGGCCATCGGATTGGCGATGTTCTCGGTGTTCATCACCGCCTTCGCCGTGGCTGCCAGCAAGTCGAGCATCTCCGCGGGTCTCGGACGCGCCATGCAGTTCCTGATGCTGGTCATGCTGGCCTTCGTCACCTGGTTCATGTGGCAGACCGCGTACTTCATCCACGCCCTCTGCCTTTACTGCACGGTGATCGCCACCGCGACGGTGGTGGTCAACCTGGCCTGGTGGAAGATCACCCACCGGCGGGCGGGCATGGAGACGCTCCTCGCCGTCGGTTTCTGGGCCCTGCTCGCGGCCTTCGTCTTCTACGGCCTCTGGACCTGACCCACGTCGCACATGTGCGTTGGTGAGCCAGCGCCGGTTGCCTGCAGTGTGTCGGGCTAGACGACGTGTACTGCGATCCGGTGCCAGCCGGTGGCCCCGTCCGGGACCTCCCCCTGCACCACCTTGGTCTGGGTGACGCCGGTGCCGTCGGTCGCGCGCACCGTGAGCGTGTGATCGCCCGCCGGAGCGTCCCAGGCGATCCACCATTGTCGCCAGGTGGTCGTGGCCAGTTCCGGTCCGAGGGTGGCAGTGCGCCAGGGCCCGTCGTCCACCTGCACCTCGACCTTGGCGATGCCGCGTGGCGGTGACCAGGCGACGCCGGCGATGGCGCGGGTTCCGGGCTTGAGGTCGGCACCATCCTTCGGGGTGTCGATCCGTGACTCGGTCTTGATGGGGGCGATCTGCGCCCAGCCGCGCGGCACCCAGTACCCCTGCTCGTAGTCGAGCCGGGTGAGTTCGATGCGCTTGAGCCACTTGGTCGCGGAGACGTAGCCATACAACCCCGGCACGACGAGACGGGCTGGGTAGCCGTGCTCGGGCGGCAACGGTGCCCCGTTCATGCCGATGGCGATGATGGCGTCGCGTCCGTCTAGGGCGGCCAGCGGGAACCCGGCCGAGAACCCGTCCGAGGACCAGCCCATGACCTGGTCGGCCTTCTGCTCCGGTTCCGCCTCTCGGACGAGGTCGTCGAGGCGCACCCCCAACCAGCGGGCATTGCCCACGAGTGAGCCGCCAACGGCGTTCGAGACGCATGCCAGCATGGCGTCGACCTCGATGACTGGGCGTGCGATCAACTGGTCCCAGGTGAGCGTGAGCGGCTTCCGCACCAGGCCGTCCACCGTCAAGCGCCAGGTCGCGGGGTCGAACCCGGGCACGTCGAAGGTGGTGGCGACGCGGTAGAAGTCCTTGGCCGGCGTGATGAGCGGACTGAGGCCCGGGTGCACCGTTGCGGGGTCGGGGGGAATCGCGGGCAGGGTCCTGCTGGCCCGCGGGAGCGCCGTGCGCACTGCCTGCATGGCCTGGGCGCCGGCCACGCGCAGGGTGCGATGGAGGCCGTTGTAGAGGCCGCCGCCGATGATCAG
>DAHWFQ010000104.1:0-11528 GCA_027324895.1 Actinomycetota bacterium
GCGCTGGTCGCCTGCGCCGGCGTGACCTTCGCGGCCGTCGCCACTGCGCGGTCGCTCAACGTCCGAAGCGCCCGTGTCATCGCTGACGGAGTGTGGGATGCCCGTGGCACCTTGGGCGTTGACCGCGAGGCTGCGGTCGGCCTCACCGACGTCACCCTGACATTCGACCTCGACTGCGACGCGGACGAGGCGACGCGCAAGCGTCTCATCGACGTGGTCGAGCGCTGCTGCGTCGTCGCCCAGACCCTGGTGCATCCACCCCGATTCACCACGGAGACCCACTGGGCCTAGTCAGGCGCCCGTGCACGGAGCGGGAAGGAACCCGCCGCGAAACGTCCTCGCACGGGGCGCACGGGGAGCGCTCGAAGGCGCAGAGAGCATGGCTGTCATGGCCCGCATCCACCGGATCGCCTACCCGAGCAGTGTGAATTGCTTGGTGTCATGGGCGACGAGGCCGCCGTCCTTCGGCGAGTAGTGCGCTGCTTCCGCCGTGTATGCACCGGGCGCGAGACCTTGGATCTTCACCGACCAGGGCGACCAATCGGGGCAGGCCGCGGCGGCCGTCGTCGAGCCAGAGCGCACGACCTTGGCATCCTGCTTGATGCTCCAGGCCACATTGGCCTCGAAGGTGCAGGCCATCCCCGACAGCGTCACCGTCCCGCCGGACAAGCGCGCGCCCTCCGTCGGCTCCAGCAGCCACACCGGCGAGACGACCTCGTACGCCGGCGGACGGGTGAAGGGCCCGGTCGCGTCCAGGTGGCCCGCCAGGGTCTCCACGGCCCTCCCATCCACCGTGATGCGCATGGATGTGAGTTCCGGCTCGGCCGCGAACAACGTCCACAGCAGCTGCTGCACCGCGATCGACTCCGCCTCGGAGCCGACGTTCAGATGCACGGAGGAGAGGTCGACAGTGGCCGAATCACCAACGATGGCAACCTGTTTCACGATCGTTTGGGCGGGCCAGAGGGTCGAGTAGTCGGGATCCACCGGCTTGTGCGCCACCAGGTAGCGCAACGCAGTGAGACCGCGCTCGCCGGTCTTCGGCAGGCTGACGTCCTCGGCGAACAGGCGCAGTGAGGTGCCGGTGTCGGCAACCCAGAACATGCGGGCGGGGCTCAGGACCGGCGTGGCACTGTTGGTCGGAATCGGTGCGATGGGCCCGCAGCCAACCAGGGCCGCACAGGCGACGAGCAGCACAAGCAGCTTGCGCATGACTGCCAGTCTCCGCGCCGCGGAGCCGCGCCGGTAGGGCTAATGGATCACCCTGACGCGCCGACGGCCGGGGGGCGCGGGTCGGGTACGTTGCAGCGATGGAATCCCGCCCCTTCGGCAACACCGGCCTGTCCGTATCCGCTCTCGGCTTCGGCGCGGGCCATCTCGCGCGGGTCGCGCCAGGCGAGGTGGCCGGACTGCTCAATGGGGTGCTGGACCTCGGTGTGACGCTCGTCGACACAGCCCGCGGCTACGGTCCCTCCGAGGAGTTGATCGGCCGACACCTCACGGGCCGACGGCAGGAGTTCACACTCGTCACCAAGGTCGGATACGGGGTCGAGGGCTGTGTCGACTGGACGCGGGAGGCAGTCGTCCGCGGCATCGACCGGGCCTTGCGCCTGCTCGGCACGGAACGCATCGATGTGTGCCTCCTGCACTCCTGCGACCTGGCCACCCTGCAGCGCGGTGAGGTGATCGAGGGGCTGCAGTCGGCGGTGTCTGCCGGCAAGGTGCTGGTGCCGGGCTACAGCGGCGAGAACGCGGAGCTGCGGTGGGCCATCGAATCCGGACACTTCGGCGCCATCGAGACGTCCGTGAACCTGTGCGACCAATGGTCCCTCCACCACGCATTGCCGGCCGCTGCCTCGGCGGGCATCGGCGTCATCGCCAAGCGGCCGCTCGCCAATGTCGCCTGGACCTTCGCTGAGCGCCCGGCCGGTGAGTACGCGGAGGACTACTGGCTGCGGCTCCGGGAGATGGGCCTGGAGCCGGAGAACGGGGATTGGCTGGACACCGCTGCCCGCTTCAGCGCCCATGCCGCCGGCGTGGCCTCCGCCATCGTCGGCACCAGCAGGCTCGAGCACCTTCGCCTGCTGGCGGCACTCGTGGACGAGGGACCGCTTGCCGAGCCATCGCGGCAGCGCTGGATCAGCGGCTGGCAAGCGCACGACTCCTCGTGGCCCGGCCTGGTCTGAGACCTCGGCCCAGTCGCGTCGCTGCTACTGCCCGGGGGCGGGCCGTGTGCTCCGGCCCGCGTCGTACTCCGCACCGATCAGGTGCAGGTGCATGGCCTGGGCGATTGCACGCAGGTCAGCGAGTTCCTCGGAGTGCGACTGCCGCGCCGTCTTCGCCAGCTCGAACTCGGCGAGTGAGGCCTGATGCGTCTCGTTGATCTTCTGCTCGGTCAGCTGCCCCTGCATGGTCTGTCCGACCATGATGATGGGCAGCAGGACCAGTTGCAGGAAGGTCTGGGCCACCCAGGCCACGATGACGATGGCATTCTGCGAGGCGATGGCCGCGGGCAGGCTCACGAGCGCAAGCGCGGCGAACAGGTAGCCGGCCCACATGGTGCCGACGGCGGCGGTGATCCTGCCCGCGAGCCAAACATTGAACTTCCTCATGATCCCAATCCCATCCCGGTTGCAGCCAGCGCCCATCCTCGCGTGGTGGCGCGCCAGTGCCGGTGCACAACGCCGTAGGCGATCGATCAGGATGGAGGGGAACTGCGAGTAAGCGGGGTGGCCCGGAGTCTCAGAACAGGTGCTGGTAGCCCAACGCCCGGAGGTTGTCGCGCGAGGTGGTGAGGCAGTCGAAGGGGTCGCGTCCGTACAGGTCGTCCTGCTCGACGAGCATCCAGGTCACCCCCGTCTCGACGGCAGTGTCGATGATCGCGGTGAAGTCGAGGTTGCCCTCGCCGACCTCAGCGAACTGGACGATGCCGGTGAAGGCGCTCATGAAGCCCGGGAAGTCGCCGGCCGCGAGCAGCTTGACCGCGTCCTCGGGGAGGTGGCCGACCCGGTAGTCCTTGCGGTGGATGAGGTCGACGAGGCCGGCATACTCCTTGAGGAAGGTCACGGGGTTCACGCCCGAGCGGTGCACCCAGTGGACGTCCACCTCGAAGCGGAGGTCGGGTGCGCCGTCGCGGATCATGTCGATGATGCGCTTCCCGTCGTACTTCGCGAACTCCACATGGTGGTTGTGGAAGGTGAGCGTGATGCCGTCACCGCGCAGTCGCGTGGCGTACTCGTTTGCCTTGCCTATGAATTCCTCAGTAGCGGCCCGTGAAGCCATGACGGGGAAGGGCATCATGGGGATGCGCATGAGCGAGGTGCCCAGGCGACGGGCGTCGGCCACCATCTTGTCGTAGTCGGTGTCCAAGGCGTCCACCTGCTGGCCGCCGCCCATCTGGGCCAGCGGTGCGGAGATGGCAGCGAACTCTAGCCCGAGCTCCGCGCGGGCACGCTCCATCTGGGACACGTTCTCCTCGGTCATCGGGACCTGGGAGATCTCGATGGCCCGGTAGCCGAGACCGACCATGCGCTCCAGCACAGGGAAGACGCCATCCTTGGCGATGCGATCCTTCAGCATCATGCCCTGCACACCGATCTTCGCCATGTTCGCTCCCATTGCTTCCCGCGACACCCGCGCTGGACTACGGGCAGGCTTCCACCCCCGCTCCGCGTTGGCGAGCGGTTGCCATCGGTTGCGGGCGCGCGATCAGGCGAGCGCCTCGACCTGCAGGCGATAGCCCATGCAGTGGGTGTCCCCGGGGGCCAGCCGGACGGCGTTGTCGAGCACGTTCGCGCCCTCGACGCAGACCATGCCCGGCCATTCGTCGTCCCCGAAGTCGGCCATGGCCGCGGATTTGGCCACCCACGGGTTCCAGACCACGACGTTGGCGGAATGCGTGCGCGAGACCGTGATGCGACGCTCCAGCACCGGATCGACGATCACCACCTCCCCCGTGGACTGGTAGACGCGGTCGGTCTCGCCCGAGAAGGTGATGTCCCCGACCTGCCGGGCGTCGCCCCCGCCCGGCGCCTTGTCGATGTAGGGCGCGCCCTCGAGCCCGCTGATGCTGATCCTCCGGATGTCGCCGACCTTGAGATACGTGTGCAGCGCCTCCTCGAACTCGAGGACCTCGCTGCCGAAGTTCGTCACCGAGAACTCCAGCGAGAGTTCGCTGCCGAAGTCGGCGACGAGTTCCGCGTGCAGGTTGTGCGGGAACTCGGGCGACGGCTCGCGATCGAGCGCGTAGGTGACGACGACCCCGGTTGCCGATTCGACGACATCGAGCAGCTGCCACTGGCTGAGGCGTGCGAAGCCGTGGGCCGGCGTGCTCGTTCCCGCCCGACCGGCGCCGAACCAGGGGAAGCAGATGGGCACGCCCCCACGGATGGGGGCACCGGTGTCGAGGGCCGAATGCGCACTCATCCAGAGCACGGGCGCCTGCCCGCTCGGGGTCCACTCGACGATATGCGCGCCGTGGTCGTAGGTGGCGGCGGAGACGGACACGCCGTCGAAGCGGCGCGGGGCGGGGAGGGCTGTCATGCCTGCAGCGTAGGCAGGACCGGACCGGGGCACCTTCCCTGGCCATGAGTTGCCGCAGCCTCCATGCCGCGGAGGCGGCCGCGGGCCATCACGGACCGAAGCTCCGGGACCATCACCAGTCGAGCGTCGAGCGCGTGGCACACTGCTCCTCCTCTACCGTCCTGGGGATCATCGTGACCTTCATCAACACCACCCGCCGTCCTGCCCTGCCCCGGCTCGTGGGCATGGCGCTCGCCGGCTGCTTCGGCCTGGGCCTGCTCAGCGCCCCGGCGATCGCGGACGTGCAGGGCTTCGACGTCGCAGCAGAGAACGCGCAGCCCGGTTCGGCGAAGTGGCAGTTCCCCAAGCGTGATTTCACCGAGCACACGCTGGCGTTCGCCGACCACACCTCGGTGCTGCCCGGCGATTCGTTCGGGCTCTACGTGTCCTGTCGGGGCCGGGAGTTCACCGTGACGGCGCTGCGCGTCGGCTACTACCAGGCCATCGGCGCGCGCAGCATATGGACCAGCGCCCCCACACCATGCAGCGTGCAGCGCAGGGCCGTCATCGACCGTGCGACCGGCATGGCGAAGGCGCCGTGGACCCGCAGCCTCGACATCACCGCAAGCGCCTGGCCGGAGGGCATGTACGTGCTCAAGGTTGTCTCCGACGACAAGCAGGCCACGTACGTCGACCTGGTGGTGCGCTCCGCGACGACCGTGGGTCGGGTGGTCTTCGTCTCCTCGACGCAAACGTTCCAGGCCTACAACCAATGGGGCGGCGCCAACGTCTACCGCGGCAAGCTCGGCTTCCGCACGCGCGCCCGCGCAGTCACCTACGACCGGCCCCAGACCTGGGGCTACGGCAGTGGCAAGTTCCTCGAGTACGAGGCCCCCCTGCTCATGCGGGCCGAGCGCCTGGGTCTGCCCCTGGCATATGTCGCCGACACCGACATCTCAGCGCAGCCCGGCCTGCTGGACGGGGCGACGACCATCATCTCCGCCGGGCACAGCGAATACTGGACGCAGAAGCAGCGCGATGCCGTGATGGCGGCGCGCACCTCCGGCAGCAACCTGCTCTTCTTCGGTGCGAACAGTGCGTACTGGCGGGCGCGCCTGTCCGCCTCGCCGCTCGGCCCGAACCGCGTGATGACCGTGTACAAGGTGGCACAGGAGGATCCGCTCCGGGCCCATCCGAGCATCCGCTTCCGCGACCTGGGGCAGCCGGACGCGGAACTCACCGGCGCCAGCTACAACTGCTTCCCGGCCTACGGCAGATTCACCGTCGCGGCTGCTCACTCCTTCGTGTTCAAGGGCACGGGCGTCCACAACGGCTCCTCCTTCTCCGGCATCATCGGCCCCGAGGTCGACCAGCTGCTGAGGCCGGCCGCCAACGTGGAGCTGCTCGCCAACTCCCCGACGATCTGCGGCAAGCACCGGACGCATGCCTCCATGGTGATCATGAAGGACCCCTCCGGAGCGGTCACCGTCGACGTCGGCACCATGGGCTGGGTTTCCAGGGTCCTACGCGGTGAGGCGCCCGAGCCGAGTGTTCGCTTCGCCCTGATCGTCACCGACAACCTGCTCCGCGGCTCCGTGCGGCGTGGGCTGAGCTAGCTCCTGACCGCAGCAGCCAGGTCCGCCACCGCGTAACCTTCCTGTCTGTGCGGGTGGAGGGTGGCCGTCAGGCCCTGATGGCGATGTTCCGCCGCCATCACCGCAGCCAGTTGCTGTTCGAGGGGCTGCTGCTGTTCGTGGCCAGCTCGCTGCTCGTCGAGTTGATCTCGCGTGCCGGTGCCCTGGCCTTCAACATGATGCCCCCCTCGGTGAGCAACCTCTGCCGCTGGGACTGCAAGTGGTACGCGAGCATCACCTACCACGGGTACCAACTGGCGCCCGTCGAGTCCTTCCGGGGCTACGCGAACTGGGCCTTCTTCCCGGCCTTCCCCTTGTCTGCGCGCGCTCTGGCGATGCTTACGGACATCGGCACCCGACTGGCGCTCGTCCTCACCAGCAAGGCCTTCCTCCTGCTCGCCATCATCGCCTTCATGGTGCTGGTGCGCCGCGCCATCGCGCCCAGCGCCGCCCTCCTCGCCGGGGCCGTGCTGGCCTTCAACCCGTACATGGTCTACGGGCACGTCGGCTACTCCGAGTCGCTCTACTTCGCCCTGTCCACGCTGGCCTTCTACTTCATCTCGAAGCAGCAGTGGCTGGCTGCGGGGGCCATCGGTGGAGCACTCTCCGCCACCCGGGTGGTGGGCCTGCTCATCGCCGTCCCCTACCTGGTGTCGGTGCTGCGCCATCGCCGGGACCTCCGGCGTGAATGGCCGACGATGCTGTTGGGCCTGCTGCTCATCCCGATCGGCATTGTGCTCTTCGCGCTGTACCTGCGCGGCCTGATGGGCGACGGGCTGGCCTTCGACCATGTGCAGGTGGCGTGGGGGCGGTCCCTCGGGAATCCCATCGAGGTGCTGCGGCTGGGCTTCAAGGCCGGCGCGTGGGACGCCGTGTTCGCGGGAATCGGCGTGGTGTCGCTTGCCTTGAGCGTGTTGCTGATCGTCCGGCGCGAGTACGAGTACGGGCTCTTCCTGCTGGTCACGACCATCATCCCCATCTCCGAGGGGCTGCTGTCGCTCCCGCGCTTCGTCTTCTGGCAGATGCCGTTCCTCTACGCGATCGTGCGCATCCTCCACGGGCGGCGCTGGCTCGAGGTCGCCTACTTCGCGCTCGCCGGCGGCGCAGCCGCGTTCACGCTGCTGGGCTGGTTCAGCGGCAAGTCCTGGATCATCTGATGAAGCGCACGCAGTACCTGTCGTTGGCGCTCGCCGTGGCGTTGCTCGCGGGCTACGGCCTGGCTGCGGTGCGCATCTCCAAGCCGGACGTGGGCCGCTCCTACCGCGCCTACTTCATCGATCGCACGCAGGTGGGGTGGCACACCTCCGCCTACGAGGTACCCGAGGACCAGGGCATCGACTTCAGTCGGACCGGCATGCCGATGTGGATCCGGGCGGTGGGTGGCCTGTCGGAGCCGGAGACGCTCGGCACCTGGACCGATGCGCGCAAGGGCAATGGCGCCGTCATCCGCTATCGCGCCCCCTTCGAGGGCCAGGTGTGCGTGCAACTGCTCGCCTCCCCGTCGCCCGACAACGTCGGTGGCGTCTCATACCTGCAGATGGGCACGGGCAGCCGTGCGTTCACCACGCCGATGAAGGCCCCGACCTGGCACTCCTTCAACATCCTGCTCGAACAACCGACGGCGGTCGTGCGCATCTACCCGGGCGTCACGGAGCGCATGTCCGCGCAGGACGCGCGCATGGTGGGGCTGCTGCTGCTGCGCCTGATCGTGACGCCGGGCGTGTGCGACTGATCCTCAGGCGAGGGTGAACGCCTCCCGGAAGCGGGCCAGTGCGGTCTGGCTGTCGGCCGCGGCCCACGCCTCCATGGCCACCGTGCCCGAGTACCCGAGCCGGTGCAGGGCCCGGGCGACATTGGGGTAGTTGATCTCACCGGTACCGGGTTCACACCGTCCCGGCACATCCGCCACCTGGATCTCGCCGACCCATGGCAGTGCGCGCTCGATGAGCTCGATGAGGTTCCCTTCCCCGATCTGCGCGTGATAGAGGTCGAGGTTGAGGCGCAGGTGGGGGTGGTCGACCGCTGACACCAGGGCAAGCGTGTCCTCAGCGCGCGCGAAGGGCACTCCCGGATGGTCGACGGCGAGGTTCAGGTTCTCCAAGCAGAACACCACGTCCTCCTGCTCGCCGAGCGCCGCCAGGCGCTCGAGCGTGCGTGCAGCCTGCACCCACATGGCACCCGTGACCGTGTGCGTGGGCACGACCGGCAACCCGCCCTCGCCGAGACCGGTGCCGTGGTGGTTCAGCCGCGGCGCTCCCAGCGCGCGCGAAGCGTCGATGGCCAGCCTCGCGGTGCGGAGGAGCTCATCGGCGCCGTCGAGCAGGTTGCCGGAGGTGTACCCCGTCATGGAGCGGAAGGTGGCGCCGGTGGCCGCCAGTGCGGGCAGGTCCTTGTTCGTGAAGTCCCAGATCTCCACGTCGAATCCGAGTGCGTCGATGCGGCGCACGCGCTCCACGAAGGCGAGTTCCGTGAACACCATCTCGGCGCACACCGCCAGGCGGAATCCCGAACGCTCGTCGCTCATCTTCACTCCTCGACGGACAGTGGGACTGCCCGTTGCTCAAAAGTCAATATGTAATAGCATATGGGAACTGGGCAACCGCAGGAGGAATTCGCATGTCGGAACGCAACATCAGGATCGGGCTCATCGGCGCGGGCCGCATCGGCATCGTCCATGCGGGCAGCATCCACGACACCAAGGGGGTGGACCTGGCGTGGGTCTGTGACCCCTTCGTCGAGAACGCCGAGAGACTGGGCGCGCAGTACGCAGCCAAGGTGACGGCCGATCCCTACGACGTGATCAACTCCGGTGACGTCGATGCCATCCTGATCGCCTCGCCGACACCGACACACGTCGAGCTGCTGGAGGCCGGGATCGATGCCGGTCTGCACGTCATGTGCGAGAAGCCGATCGACCTGGACATCGCCCGCGTCGACGCGCTCCGCGCCAAGGCGGCAGCGGCGAGCACACGCATCGGCCTCGGCTTCAACCGCCGCTTCCACCCGCAGTTCGAGACCATGAACAAGCGCGTGAAGTCCGGTGAGATCGGCCAGCTCGAACAGCTCGTCATCATCAGCCGTGACCCTGCACCGGCGCCGCAGGCCTACATCGCCGTCTCCGGGGGCATCTTCCGCGACATGACGATCCACGACTTCGACATGGCACGCTACTTCGTGCCGGAGATCGTCGAGGTCTCGGCGGTGGGGGCGAACGTCTTCAGCGACTACATCAAGGCCGAGCACGACTACGACTCGGTGAACATCACGCTTCGCGGCTCCAAGGGTGAGCTCGTCACCATCGTGAACTCGCGCCACAGTTCCTACGGTTATGACCAGCGACTCGAGGCCTTCGGTTCCGAGGGCATGCTCTACGCGAAGAACGTGGCGCCCACCACGGTCGAGCACTACTCCGCGGAGCACACCGAGCAGCGCGAGCCCTACCTGAACTTCTTCCTGGAGCTGTACGCGACGTCCTACCGTCGCGAACTCGCGCTCTTCGTCGAGAGCATCCACTCCGGTGCGGCGCTCTGCCCCACCTACGAGGACGGCCGCGCCGCGCTCGTGCTCGCCGACGCCGCCCTGCAGTCGGCGCGCTCCGGCCAGTCGGTCAAGGTCTCGCTCTAGGCGCACATGACAAGGCGGGCCCCGGAGGATCTCCGGGGCCCGCCTTCCTTGCCCTGCTACAGGGTCTCGGCCACAGCGTTGATGAAGGCCACACTGCGCCGGGCGTCCTCATAGGGACCTGCCCCCGCTGCCGGTTCCTCGGTGACGATGTTGTCCTGCTCGAGGCAGAACCAGCCGTCGTAGCCCGCATGCACGAGGTTCGTCATGATGGCACGGATGTCGACGTCGCCATCGCCCACCGCGGTGTACATCCCCTGCACGCAGGCCTGGTAGTAGGTGAGTTCCCCGGCCTGGACCTTGCGCGCCAGATCGAGCTTCACGTCCTTGAGGTGCACGTGCTTCACGCGATCGGGATGTTCCGCGGAGAAGCGCACCGGGTCCGTGCCGCCGATGAACATGTGGCCGGTGTCGAAGGTGATGCCGACGCTCGTGCCGTCGAGGATGCGCTGGATGTCACCCTCGGTCTCGATCATGGTCCCGACATGCGGGTGCACGGTGGCGGTGATCCCGCGTGAACGCGCGTACTCGTCGAT
Source organism: Actinomycetota bacterium (assembly GCA_027324895.1). Classification (GTDB taxonomy): domain Bacteria; phylum Actinomycetota; class Actinomycetes; order S36-B12; family UBA5976; genus JAKALQ01. The sequence continues at coordinate 10,313 of DAHWFQ010000104.1, forward strand.
GCGCTTGAGGTTGCCGAGAAGCAGCGCCCACGCCGCCTCGGAGATCTCGGGGCGCTTGGCGTTGTAGTTGCCGCCCGGCTGCTCGGCCGCGATGACGAGCACGGTGGCCCCGGCGGCGACGTAGGCGTCGAGTTCGGCCTCGACCTTGGGCATGGGATCGACTGCCGGGTCGTGCAGGACGACGGGGAAGAAGCCACCGGTGGCCTTCATGCCCAGTCCTGCGAGCACCTGGGCACGGGCTGCCGGCTCGACGGGCAGGAAGCCCAGGGGGCCGAACTCCGTCCCTGTGAGGCCCAGTGAGGCCATCTCCGCGAAGACGCGATCGGGCCCCATCTGGTGACCCCAGTTCTCGACCTCGCAGACCCCCCAGGAGATGGGTGCTCCTGCAATCTTGACCTTCATCGTGCTTCCTTTCCTAGTCGGCCACGGCGGCGGGCGCGCGACCCTCGAGCACGGCGCGCACCCCTTCCGCAGCAGCTGTGTATGTGGCCACCGTGGCCTGCCTGCTCAAGCCCATGAGGTGGGACGTGAGGACGACGTTCTCGTGCTCGAAGACGGGATGCGGATGCGGTGGCTCCTGCTCGAACACATCAAGGCCGAGCCCGCCGAGCTGACCGCTCCGCAGCGCCGCCTGCGCGGCGTCGAGATCGACCAGCCCGCCCCGACCGCAGTTGACGACGATCACCCCGGCGCGGCACCGCGACAGGAATGCGGCATCGACGAGGTTCCGCGTCTCCGGGGTGAGTGGCACGTGCAGCGAGATGGCATCGGCTGCGGCGACCAGCTCGTCGAGCGCCACCGGCCGCATCCCGTTCGGGACCTGCGCGTAGGGGTCGTGGGCCAGCACTCGCATGCCGAGCGCCTGCGCGTACTGGGCGACGATGCGCCCGATGCGTCCGTACCCGATGACGCCCAGGGTCGCCCCGTGGAGGTCGCCCACCGGGTAGGCCGCACCCGACGGCCAGCGCCCGGCGCGGATCTCCCGGGTGAGCGGGCCCAGGCGCTTGCTCAGGTGGAGCAGGTGTGCGAGCACGCCCTCGGCGACGGCGATGCTGTTCGTGCCCGGCGTGATCACCACTGGGATGCCACGTTGGCGCGCGTAGGCCACGTCCACCAGGTCGGTGCCCACGCCGGTGCGGGCCAGCACCTTGAGGGCCGGCATCCGGTCCAGGAGCGCCCGGTCCACGGTGTACGCGGCGCGGACGATGGCGGCGTC
>DAHWFQ010000117.1:0-7000 GCA_027324895.1 Actinomycetota bacterium
GGCCAGCCCCTTCCACCTGCAGGACGTGCCCCGGATCAAGACCTTCATCAACGCCTACGGCTACAGCCCGGCCTCGCTGGACGCGGTCACCGACAAGCTGCTTGGTCGCAGCGGGTTCACCGGGGTGAGTCCGGTCGATCCCTTCTGCGGTTACTGGGACGCGCGTCTCTGAGGGCTCTTGATGGAATCCAACGGCGTACACAGCAACGCGGCGGGACGGGCGCGCCGGGAACAGATCCTGGAGCGCGCGTCGGTGCTGTTCGCTGCCAACGGGTTCGGCGCCACGTCCATGCGGGAGATCGCGGCGGCCTGCGGACTTACGCCCGCCGGGCTGTCGCATCACTTCGCCGACAAGGAGACGCTCCTGCTCGCCCTGGTGCAGAAGCGCGAGCAGGAGCAGGTGACCGCGTTCGAGGGCGCCCATTGGTCGGATTGGGCGCGGTCGGTGGAACGGCAGAACCGCGAGAACCGGGCCATGACGCAGCTCTTCGCCATCCTCTCCGCTGAGGCCATCGAGCCTGCCCACCCCGCCCACGAGTACTTCGTGGAGCGCTACCGACGCCTGCGCGAGCGCTTCGCCGACTTCCTGTGCGCACAGCGCGGCGGGAGCGAGATCACGTCCGCGGACCGCACGAACGCGCATGTGCTCATCGCCCTCTGGGATGGCCTGCAGTTGCAGGCCATGCTCGACCCGGAGGTCGACATGGAGGCCGCCTTCGAGGCGGCCATCGACTTCGTGCAACGCAACGTCGGCACCGACGCGGAGGGGCCCAGGCCATGAGCGAGTTCCACAACACCACACCCTTGATCCCCGGCTTCTTCTCGGACCCCACGATCTGCCGGGCCGGCGACGACTTCTTCATCGCCAACAGCAGTTTCGAGTACTTCCCGGGCGCTCCTGTGCACCGCAGCCGCGACCTCGTCGACTGGGAACTCATCGGCAATGTGGTCTCGCGACCGACGCAGACGGACCTCGTCTCCGGCGGCGACTCGTCGGGCATCTTCGGATCGACGATCCGGTTCCACGCCGGGAGGTTCTGGTTCATCACCACGAACATCCTCGAGGTGCAGCAGGGGCAGCTCCTCTTCACTGCGGACGACCCCGCAGGACCCTGGTCCGATCCGGTGCGCGTGCCGGTGATGGGCATCGACCCCGACATCGCCTGGGACGATGAGGGCCACTGCTTCGTCACCTGGTGCGGCTTCCCGCACGGCATCAGCCAGGTCCGCATCGACGACGCAAGCGGAGCCCTCCTCAGCGAGCCCATCGCCATGTGGAAGGGCACGGGCAAGCGCAATCCCGAGGGCCCGCATCTCTTCCACGTGGGGGCGTACTGGTACCTCATGATCGCCGAGGGCGGCACCGATCGCGGTCACTCGGTGTCCATCGCCCGCGGGCCAGCGCCGGAGGGGCCGTGGGAGGGCTTCGAGGGCAATCCGATCCTCACCCATCGCAGCAGCGCCCACCCCGTGCAGAGCGTGGGCCACGCCGACCTCGTCGAGGGGCCCGGCGGGCAGTGGGTCGCGGTGTACCACGGGACGCGCCCGAACGGCGTCTTCCCGCAGTTCCACCTCATCGGCCGCGAGACCATGATGGCCCCCGTCGAATGGATCGACGGCTGGCCGCGCATCATGGAGGCAGCGGCCGAACCCCGCCCGGCGCGCACCGCGTTCGTCGAGGACTTCACCCGTCCCCTGGGACCGCGCTGGGTGTCCCCCTCGGGGGCGATGGCCGGCGTCAGCGTGTCGGGCGCTGGTCTCGTGCTCGACGCGGTAGCCGGTGCCCGCCCCGTGGTGGCCCGCGTGCAGGATCTCGAGTGGTCGGCCACGGCCACCATCGACGTCGCCGCAGGGGCGGCGCGCATGGTCCTCTACCTGGGTGCCGGGCACTGGTACGGCGTGGAGGTCCACGGGCGCACGGCGACGGCGGTGTCCAAGGTCGGTCCCTTCGAGCAGCGCTTCGGCAGCCACCTGCTCCCGGGTGACGGTGCGCTGCAGTTGCGCATCAGCGCCTCGGTCCCGGCGGCGCGGCCGAACGGCTGGCCGGCGAACGAGCCGGACTTCGTATCGCTCGCCTGCCTCGACGGAGATGCGGTGATCGAACTGGCGAGACTCGATGGTCGCTACCTGTCCACCGAGGTGGCGGGTGGCTTCACCGGCCGAACCGTCGGGATGTGGGCGCTCTCCGGTCGGGTGACGGTGCGGGACTTCGCGTACGCGGTCAACGACGGCACGGCCTGAGCAGCCGATCGGGCGCCGGCAGTCCGCGCGCGTGCCAGCGTCGGTCCGCGCCCTCCGCTACTCCGCGTTGATCGTCACCGTCTGTGCCCGCATGCCGGGTGCCGATGCGGTGAGCGTGATCTCGCCGTCGCCGGTGGCGCGGATGACCGCGAGCGCGCGTCCGTTGAACGTCGTGCGCGTACTCGCGTCGAAGCGCTCGACCGTCTGCGGGTCGCCGCTGCAGAAGCCGGCGAGGACCGCGGGGCCGGCCAGGTCGATGGTGACCGGCACATCGGCGTGGCACGGAACCACACCCGCCATGTCCGTGAGTGCGATGTCGATGTAGACGAGGTCCTGGCCGTCGCCCGAGATCGCATCCGCATCCGCCGTCACGAGCAGCGACAACGGCGTGCCCGCCGTCGTCAGGTCGGCTCGTCCTACCTCGGCGCCCGCGCGGTAGGCGATGGCGACGAGGGTGCCCGGTGTGTACACCGTCTCGAACTCGGCGGTGAGGTCCCGCTGGGCACCGACGGCACTTCGACCGATCACCGTCCCGTCGAGCAGCAACTCGACCTCCTCGGCGTCGGCGTACACCTCGACCCGGATCGGACGGCCCTCGTACCCGGACCACGACCAACTGGCGACGGCATCGGTCCAGCCCCAGGCGTTCACCGTGATGCGCGTGTGGTCATGTCGCTCCGGGCGCTGCACGGCGATGTACGGCTGGCTGCGGCGGCCGTAGGCGATCTCGCGGTAGTAGGACGCGGGACGCCGGAAACCGGTGATGTCGAAATCGCCGCAGTAGGCCGTGAGGTAGGGGAACTCCCGTGCGAATGAACGGGAACCGCCCTCATCCTCGTCGTAGGCGGCGCCACCGATGCCGGCCTCGCCAAGGTAGTCCCAACCGGTCCACGTGAAGTCCCCGAGCACGTGCGGATGCCGCATGACCTCACGCCAGTTGGCGGCGATGGTGGTGGGGAAGGTCTCGGAGCCGACCACCACCCGGTTGGGGTGCGAGACCGCATCCATGGCGTAGCGGGACTCCGCGTAGTTGTAGCCGGGGATGTCGAGCGGCGTGGCGATCTCCTCGACGGCTGCTGACACCTCCGGTGACGCGGCGATGCGATCGAAGATGTTCGATGCATCGCCGCCCATGACCATGTTGAGGCCGCCTGCGGCCTCGATGATGGGACCGGCGTCCACCATGAGGAAGGTGTTGAGCCCGTTCGTCACGGGGCGCGTGGGGTCACATGCGCGCACCTTCTCGGCGATGCGCCGGTTGAGCACGGCCCCGGAGGGGCTGCCCAGTTCGATTATCTCGTTGCCGATCGAGTACATGACGACACTGGGGTGGTTGAACGAGCCGTCCACCATGGCATCGACATCGCGCTCCCACCACTCGGTGAAGTCCCGCGCGTAGTCGTGCTCGCTCTTCTCGTGCTCCCACATGTCGAAGGCCTCGTTCATCACGAGCATGCCGACGCGATCGCAGGCATCGAGCAGCGCCTGGCTCGCGGGGTTGTGCGCAGTGCGGATGGCGTTGAACCCGGCATCCTTCAGGCGCTGCATGCGGCGCTCCTCGGCGCGTGGGAGGGAGACCGCGCCCAGCGGACCGTTGTCATGGTGCACGCAGGTACCGCGCAGCTTCACGGTCGCGCCGTTGATGCGCAGTCCCCGAAGGGGATCGACCTGCAGTGTGCGGATGCCGAAGTCGATGGCCTGCCCGTCCAGCTCGACGGCTCCATCGGTGACGCTCACGTGCGCGGTGTGCAGTTCGGGCTGCTCCACGGACCATCGTCGCGGGTTGCGCACGAACATGCGCTGGCGGAGCACCATGGTCTGACCGGGGAGCAGCGTGAGCGGCGACTCCTCGCGGCCCACGGCTTCCCCGCTTGGGTCCACCAGCACCGTCGCCACGCGCACGGTGCGCACCAGGCGCGTCTCGTTGGCGATGCGCGACGACACCTCGACCGCTGCCAGTTCGTCATCGACGTCCGGTGTGCTCACGCGGACGCCGTCGGGTGCGATGTGCACCGCCCCCGCGACGATGAGCCGAACACCGCGGTACAGGCCGGCACCGGAGTACCAGCGGGAATCCTTGTGTGTACGCACCTCGATCCGCAGCTCATTGGCAGCGCCGTAGCGGAGGTGCGGTCCGATCTCGACGACGAACCGCGCGTAGCCGTTGGGTCGCGACGCCACCAGGGCCCCGTTGACGTAGACGAGCGAGCGCGAGGCCGCGCCGTCGATCTCGAGTGCGACCCAGGCGCCCGACCACAGCGCTGGCACATCGAAGCGCTTGAGGTAGGTCCAGGCGGCACTGGGGGAGTAGCCCGAGGCGGCACCTGAGGGTGCATCCGGTGTGCGCTCCATGTCGCGCATGGCGTCGTGCGGCAGGGTCACCGGCGTGGGCTCGGCGCCGCCACCCATGACGGCGGCGAAGGGGCCCATCGGCTTGCGGATCCGCCAACCGTCGTTGAACGCGGTGCGAAGCGGTGGGATGACATCGGTCATGGTGCGGATCGCCTCTCGTGGCAGGGGGTGGCTAGGCGGACTCGCGGGCCACGATGGTCTCGAAGGCGGCCGGGTCATCCGGCGTCGACGGCTCGATCCCGAGCGCACGCTCGACGTCGTTCATCATGTTGAAGGAGTAGGCGAGCAGGTTGAGGTCGATGCTCGTGAGTGGCGGAGAGGCGACGGCAGCAGTGAGCACGTTGTCGCATCCGATGACCGCGAGGTGATGCGGGGCCTCGAGGCCGAACATGCGCATGCCCGAGAGCAATGCCATGGCCCACTCATCGTTGTACGCGCAGACGGCGGTGATGCCCTGCTCGCGCCATTCCACGGCGAGTTCGCCCAGCCGCTCCCGCTGCAGCGGCATCGTCCGCTTGCGGATCGCCGGCAGATCCAGCGCCTTCGCTGCTTCCCGTGCACCCTTGTACCGACCGATGGCGAATTCCTTGACCCGCACATCGTCCGGGTAGAGGTAGCCGATGCGGGAGTGACCGCGTTCCGCCAGGTAGCGCACCTGCATGTCACCGACGCTGATCGAGGCCTGGAGGATGTCCACTCCGGTCTCGGGGTCGGTGCGGCGTCCCATCATGGAGACGATGGTGACGCCGCTCGCCTTGGCGAAGCGGTGGATCGAGTCGGGGAGCCGGTGCATGGAGACCACCGCTGCCGGGGCCAGCGTGCGCAGGGTCGCCTCGAGTCGGTTGTGGTCATTCCCCTCATTGAGCATGGCCAGGGTGAAGCCGCGTGATGAGGCCTCGCGTGTGAGCAGCTCGATGGACTCGCCGACGGCCGAGCCGATGGGCCAGTCCGGCAGGATCCAGACGATGAGGTCGCTCCGGCCCCGACGCAGGGTGCGGCCCGCCATGTGCGGCACATAGCCGAGTTGCTCAGCCGCCGCCTTCACCTTCCGGCGCGTCTCCTCGGGGATCGACTGACCCGGCGTGGCGTTCAGGACGTAGCTCACGGTGGCCCGCGAAACGCCGGCGACACGGGCCACATCGGCTCCGGTGATCTTCGCCTGAGTGTTCATGGATGGCACCCTAGCGGCTCGCCACTTAATCGTTTCATTACGGTTCAATAACGACACGCGCGAGGCCATTGATCACCGCGGCGGGCCGTTGTTACCGTTCACGCACGTTCGCTGAATGGATTAAGTGAACTGTCCCGCCGGGCCCTCGCCGACGGGGCCCAAGACTGAGCGGAGAACTCATGAAGAAACTCCTCGCGACGTCCGCAGCTGCGGCCATCGTGCTCGCCGGCATCGCCGGCGTCCCGAGCGCCCAGGCAGCGGCGCCCAAGACCTTCACCTATGCCGACCTGGCGGACATCAAGTCCTTCGAAGTCCGTTCCTCCGAGTTCGGCAACCGGTCGATCTACTACCAGGCGGTGTACGACGGGCTGGCCCTGGCCAAGCCGGACGGCTCACTCGTCCCCAACCTGGCCCTCTCGTGGAAGTACGACAAGAGCCTCAAGGTGCTCACGATCAACCTGCGCAAGGGCATCAAGTTCACGGACGGTGAGCCCTTCAACGCCGCCGCTGTCGTGAAGAACCTGCTCGCCTTCCAGAAGGGTGACTCGCCGGACGCCTCCAACGCCGCCTCCATCAAGTCGGTCAAGGCGAAGAACGCCAACACGGTGGTCGTGACCCTGAACGACGTCGACCCTGCATTCGTCGGCTACCTCGGTCGCAACATGGGCCTCATGCAGGCGCCGAAGACCATCGGCACCGAGGCCGCCAAGACCAATCCGGTCGGCACCGGCATGTACGTCTTCGACAAGGCGGACAGCCAGATCGGCTCGACCTACGTCTTCAAGGCCAACCCGAAGTACTGGAACAAGCCCATGCGCAAGTGGGATGGCCTGACGGTCAAGGTGATCTCCGACGGCACTGCAGCGGTGAACGCGCTCAAGGCCGGTCAGGTGGACGCCGTGAACCTCGTGGACAAGTCGACGGTCCCCATGCTCACCGCAGCGGGCTTCAAGTTCGCCAGTTACTACCTCGACTGGGCGGGCCTCAGCCTCATTGACAAGGGCGGCCGCATGGGCACCCCGCTGAAGGACGTGCGCGTCCGCCAGGCCATCAACTACGCCATCGACCGCAACCTCCAGGTCCAGGTCCAGGCCCAGGGCTACGGCAAGCCCACGTCGGACGTCTTCGCCTCGTACAGCAAGGGCTACATCCCGGCGCTCGACCACTACTACAAGTTCGACCTGGCGAAGGCCAAGTCGCTCATGGCAGCTGCCGGCTACGCCAACGGCTTCACGC